>CALMKR010000283.1 GCA_937867625.1 uncultured bacterium
GGCCACATGACCAACCGCAACCAGAGACCCATCATCGTTGGCAGGCGTCCAGTAGATCTGCACGAGACACCAGTCTTGGTAGTACGGCTGATGCGGGTCGACACACCAGGCGATATGGTAGTGCTGTATCTGCAACCACCGATCACTCTTGCGACCACGATACGGTGGTGGCAAAAAATGTGGTCGGATAGCTTCTTTGGTCATGACGTTTCCTTTCTCTCTTCTAGTTTCCTCTTAAAGAACAAAACCCGCCTCGCAAATGCGAGGCGGGTTTTGGGCTACAGAGAGTCTTTAGGATATCCGTGCAGTACACAACCGACCTCGCTTGATAGCGAGCAGAAGGACGAGCACGAGCACGAACTGAGTCATTGGTTGTGTCTTCATATAACTTGATAGTAACAAGTGGTATAAAATGTGCAAGCTACAATTCCCTCTGTACTGTAAAAACCAGTTTCAGTGGTCACCCCGACCCTTTTTGATACAGAAAATAACCTTGATTCATAGGCTTCCACACCTAGTTGCAAAACCGGAATGATGTTGCATATTTGTGTAGGGCGGGGTATATTTGCGCTACGAATTGGTAGTCACTCCACTCCTACCCTGAAGTTGTTTAATTCTTAAGCCCCCTCAATTTGCAAAACCAATCAAAGGACGCGTACACCCCAAAAGTAAAGACTCGTATTAATCATGCCATCAAGGCTAAAGAGTTACGCGTGGTTGGTCCCGAGGGCGAAAACTTTGGTCTCCTATCGCTCGCAGATGCGCTCGCGAAGGCTGACGAGCTCAACCTCGACCTCATCGAGATTAGTCCGAACGCCAAGCCGCCAGTGGCCAAAATCATCGACTATGGTAAGTATCGCTACGACACCGGTCAAAAAGAAAGTGAGATGCGGGCCAAGTCACACGTCACTGAGACGAAGAGTGTCCAGGTAAAAATCGGTACTGGTGAAAACGACCAGCTCCTCAAAGCTAGTCGCGTCGCGGAGTGGCTTGAAGAAGGTCACCGGGTTAAGGTCGACCTCTTCCTCTGGGGTCGCTACAAGTTCATGGAGCCAGCCTTCCTCAAGGAGCGACTTGATCGCTTCCTCAAGATCATCCCGACCGAATACAAAATTGCCGACGAGATGAAAAAGAGTCCAAAAGGGTACACCACCACCCTCGAACGTATGCCGGGTACCAAGGTCCAAAAGCTCAAGGATGCGGCCAAACCAGTGGTTGAGGAGAAAAAGGCTCCAGCTGCTCCGCAGAAGAACAAGAAAAAAGACCTCGATTCACTCCTTGAAAGTGGGCTCATTTAGTCCGTTAGAAATCAACCACCGAAGAGGTGGTTGATTTCTAAAAACCTACCTGCCCACGGCTCATTTGGTATTAGTAGCGCTTTTTTGATTTCTAACGGACTGAACTTGATTATTTGAGTAAAATACGGTATATTTCTGCCACCTTGCCAGATCCCCTTTTGGCAACCCGATCAATACTGTTGAGGTTTGTGATTATCAAAACGCTTCAAATTTCCGTTTTGTAAGCACTCGCCCAGCCAACTTTACTTACCCATCTAACTGCACTGGTATGAAAACCAACAAATCTTTCACCAAGCGCGTCAAAGTCACCAAAAATGGAAAGGTGGTGGCACGCAAAATTGGTCAGAACCACTTCAACGCTCGCCAGACTGGTCAGCAGCGCCTTCGCCGCAAGCGAACTCAGCTCTTGAACTTCAGTAAGCGTTTGAGTCGCCGCTTCCTTCCAGGGTTGGGTGCGAAGCCATTAGCAGAAACTAACGGCTCTGCCGCTAAATAAACCTTCATATGTCACGTGTAAAGGGAGGCCTCATGGCCCAAAAGCGTCGCCGCAACATCCTCGCTGAAGTAAAGGGTTACCGACTTCAGCGTTCAAAGAAGAAGCGCGTCGCCAAAGAAGCAATCTACCACGCCCAGCTCCATGCCTTTGCGCACCGCAAAGACAAGAAGAACGACTTCCGTCGTCTCTGGACTGTCCGCATCAACGCTGCACTTCAAGCCCTTGGTTTCAAGTACAGTTTGTTCATCCATACGCTCGATACAAAGGGGATCAAACTCGACCGTAAGGTCCTCGCGACACTTGCAAAAGATCGCCCAGAAGCGTTCAAGCGAGTAGTCGAAGTAGCTACCAAGTAGCTCCTACTCCATACAAAAGACCGGCGCCCTTGGGTGCCGGTCTTTTGTCTATTTCAATTAGACGAGACCAAGAAATCAAAAGCAGTTTCAGAATTGAGTCGAGTAGGGGAAAGACAAATAGTTGTGAGGGAGACGTACTTAGAGGTACATTGACTGAGCAAATATGCTGTCTGACAAAGAAATCGGCCAATTATGAGACTGCTTAGAATTGGATTTCAATTTCTTCATTAGCATTCGGCGCTTTGGCATTTACCCCGAGGTAGTCACGGAGGCGCTGTGTGAGGAAAAGCGATGACCTTTCCTCCCCCATCACCACGTAGATACCTTTGATGTCTTCAGCCTTCTCCGCTCCTTGTGCCACCAGATTAATAAGCTGGTCGCGATCGGCGTGGCCAGAGAAGCCGGCGATACGAGCGATGCTCGCCCGGACCTTCACCGGCTTACCGTCGATAGTCACCTTCTTCGCACCATCCTGGAGGATACGGCCGAGGCTCCCGGCAGCCTGATAGCCAACGAGGAGCACGGTGGTCTTCGGGTCATCGAGGTAGTTTTGCTCGTGACGCTGGATACGCCCACCATGACTCATACCAGAGCCAGCGATGATAATCTTCGCCCCTTTCTCCTCATCAATCTCATGCGATTCTTTGACCGTTCGCGTAAACGACAGGCCTGAAAAATCAAAGATATCATCCCCCGCTTTGATCTGCGCCTGGATCTCTGGCGAGAGATACTCACGGTACCGACGGTAAATATCGGTCACACTAATAGCTAGCGGCGAATCGAGGAAAACTGGCAGCGGCTTCATGGCACCACTTTCGACAAGGTTATTAATCTCAAGGAGCATGCCCTGGGTCCGCTCAAGGGAGAAGGCCGGGATAATGAGTGTCCCGCCCTTTTGTCTCGTCTCTTCGATGTAGTGCTGCAACAGTGCGGTACGTTCCTTCACCTGCTCGTGGAGCCGGTCCCCATAGACACTCTCCATGACGAGGTAATCGTAGCCGGTGGGCGGCACTGGTGGTGCGAGGAGTGGCTGCGGCACATTGCCGATGTCACCTGTGAAGACAATCTTTTGGCCACCACGTTCGAGGTGGACCATACCAGAGCCAAGGATATGCCCAGCGTCTGTATAGTGGGCGGTCACATCGTCCGGAAGACTAAAGCGTTCATCGTACCCGACCGTCTTCCAAAGTGAGAGAGCGTGGTCGATATCACCCACTTCATAGAGGACCTCGTAGCCATAGCGCTCGTGCTCGTACTCCATAACCTTCAGTGCATCCCGCAACATAATGTTCGCGAGGTCTTTGGTTGGGTGGGTTGAGTAGATCACACCCGCAAAACCGTCTTTGACGAGCTTCGGGATACGGCCAATGTGGTCGGCGTGTGCATGGGTTACGAGGAGCACATCAACATCAGTCGGATTATACACAAACGGTACCGCGTTTTGCTCCGCCGCAAACCGGTCTCCTTGAACGAGTCCACAGTCCACCAAGAAGGCTGCGTTACCGGTATCGAGCATAAAGTTCGCCCCCGTGACACTCCCTACCCCACCATAAAATCCTAACGTACTTTTCATATGATTTGTCTCTTAACGGTTTTCATCCTGACGCTTGGTCAATTTCATAAATTCGGTTATGGTCCGGACGAGCATGTAGCCGGTCACAATACCGGTAATACCACACACCAAATCTGCCAACGTGTCTGACCAAAAGTCAGGCTTAAGTCCCCCGTAGCGCATGATACCAAAAATCTCCCAGGCAATCAGTGCTCCCGCAAAACCAATACCCGATGCATAGATGGGTAGATGCTTCAAAGCGGGTGACATCTGGCGGAGACTCGCGAACATAAACATGAGTACGATACCACCGAGAATATGCATCGGCATATCGAGCCAATCGTAGAGCCAATAGAGAGAAAAGGCTTCGGCAAGGGTGTGTAAAACGGCAAAGGTGACGCCGAAGATAATCGTAACTGCGTAGATCATTATCAACTATAGTAGCATAACGCCACGAGAGTAATAAAATTCGACAACAAAAAAGACCTTCTCGTGGAAGGTCTTTTTTGTGGGAACGACAGACGCATGCTCCTAGACTAAGTCCAGGTGGGCACCCTTTCCGATTCGTGTCTGAAATTTCTTGCGAATTCTCATTACTCCTCGCGACTACAGGCAGCCCTGCGTGTTAATTAACCGGAACATACGTGATGTCGTCCCTAAAGTAGTATAACAAAAAGTTGCCGACCCCCAAAGGGGTCGGCAACTTTTTGTGTTTAATTATTCGTTTGACCCGTCGAGATTTACATCGTACATGATGCGTTCCTGCGCCGTTGTGTAAGTCATGACTTCCGCTTCATCCATCCAAAGCGCAATTTCTCGCTCTGCTTCTTCTGGCATATCAGAACAGTGAATGAGATTACGTACAGCTCGATCTTCGTAGGCAGAGTGAGCGTAGGAGTCGATAGTGTAGTCACCGCGAATGGTACCAACATCTGAAGTTGATGGCTCAGTTGAACCAACGATCTTCTTAATAACCCCAACCGCCTGGTTCCCTTCCCAGACCATGGCGACTACTGGTGCAGCACCCATGTACACCGCATTGGCGCGAATGATATCTTTACCATATTCAAGAGCGTCTTTTTCTACTGGCTTACCGGCGGCTTTGAGATTTTCAACAATATTGTTGCCTTTCTTCAAAAACCAAGCTTCGTCCTTGTTGTAGTGTTTAAAAAGGCGGGCTTCGTCGGCCACAAACATCTTCATGGCAGTACACTTCAGGCCGGTTTGTTCAAAGCGACGGATTACCTCGCCCATGAGTGATCGCTGGACGGTGTCGGGCTTGAGGATAACAAATGTGCGTTCTTGGTGTGGGTGCTTCATAGTAAAAATAAGTTACAAAATAACGCCAGAACTATACCATTGTATGTCATAAAAGAAAAGTCCGGCGCACGCCCCCGCGCACGCCGGACCCCCAACAGGCAGAGAATTCCCAGTTCGTCGGGACTCCTCGTACAGGCTCTTTGACACCTGCCAGGAACCGAACTATACCATAATTTATAAAAGAAAAAAGGCCGGTACTTTCGCACCGGCCAAGTCCAACAGGGAGGAAGAGTCAGAGGTACCCAAAGGACAAGGAGGAAGGAACCACTAACTACCTACAGTCTATGTCCCTTTACAAAAAAAGTCAAAAGGCTCTCGAGACAGCTGCAGCTATGCTTTCGTCAATATCACGGCTCCCTGCTCGGTGATGGCGACCGTGTGTTCAAAGTGGGCGCTCCAGGTACCATCGGTGGTGTAGACACTATAGCCGTCGCCTTCATCATCAAAATACACGTCAGCTTTGCCCAGGTTCACAATTGGCTCAATGGCGTAAACATGGCCCACTTCAATCAGTGGTCCCTGACCGGCTTTGCCGACGTTTGGAATGAGGGGTTCTTCGTGGACTGCATACCCTACCCCATGACCACAGAGGACCTCAACCGGACTCATGCCGCGACTGCGAACAAATTCCTCAATCGCGTGGCTGATATCCCCGATATGGTTGCCCGGCTTCGCTTCCTTAATCGCGTGTGCGAGCGCCTCACGGGTACAGGCAATAAGGGACGAGGCTTCTTTAGAAATCTCCCCCACCCCGACCGTAATCCCTGAGTCGACAATCATCCCTTCAAGGCCAATCGACATATCGAGATTCACCACATCGCCTTCCTTGAGAACAATCTCGGCAGACGGAATCCCGTGCTGAACACAGTCATTGACCGAAATACAGACGGCGGCTGGGTAGGGCGTCGGCGCAAACGTGGGATGGTAGCCGAGAAGCACTGGCTCGACCCCATATTCCTCGACCATCTCCATAGCGAGGTCGTCGAGATCAAGCGTTGAGACACCCGGCTTAGACGCCTCACCAAGACGCTTCAATATCGTCGCCAAAATCCGCCCCGCTTCTCGCAGTACGTCGATTTCTTCTGGTGATTTCTTCTTAATACCCGACATATTATGGCTACTATAGAGGAAAACCCCCCTAAAGGCAACAAGAGGGACTTATACATCAAACAAAATTCGTCCGAAAATACTTCATTTAAATGGAGTATTTACTTGAACAATTACGCTACATCAATCCGGAGAAAACCGTACGGAACAAAACCTTTCAGTTATCTGAAAGGTTTTTGTAGCTTCCCCATAAACCTTTCTACCAGTAGAAAGGTTTTGTTCAGACTGATCAACAGCATATGTATCGCCAACACTCTTGGATTAAAGTGTTGAATGATGCATTGATGACTAAAAATCAAAACAAAATACTTCATTTAAATGAAGTATTTTGTGGCTGCTTTTAGGGGTCCGACCCCTAAATCATTGTTTGTAGTTTAGTCTAATTGGAGTCCGGCGAGGATAGCGGCATGCACGTCATCAATTGAGAGAGTACCATCGACATCGTGGACACGGGTATTGGGACGGGTGCGGTAGTACTCAATCACTGGCAAGGTCTCTTCGCGATACCAGCGCAGACGCTCTTCGATAGAATCACTGGTATCATCTTGTCTAGCACGGCTTTCCATACGGGCCCGCACCACCGCTTCTGGAGTGGCGAGATTCACCACATCGATAGTCATGCGATCAAAGAACTTAAACGCATCATCGAGGTCCGGAATCTGTCCAACGGTACGTGGAAAGCCGTCGATGAGGAGGTGACTCTTGTCATCAAGCTGATCAAGCATGGCTCGACCCCAGAGCACAGTGGTGATGAAGTCTGGCTGGAGAACACCACTATTGAGCGAAGTGGCAATCTTATCCTCGGCAAAGGTTTCCTGGGTGGCCGCCAGTGCGCGGAAACGACGACCAGTCTGAATGTCGACCACGCGACGGCGGTCACGAGCTTCGAGGACAGCCTTGAGCTTTTCAATCTGTGTCCCCTTCCCACTACCCTGTGGGCCAATAAAAATGACTGTTTTGATATCCATCCCGTTAGAAATTAAAGTTACTTACGAAAGCAACAGAACTGAATAATGTAGGTGTATTGTACCCGATTTCTAACGGGATCCATACTGGTACAGTGTAACGACTAATTAGATATTGGCAAGAAATTACCCCTTGAGCACATTAAAAATGTGCTCCCGGACTACCTCTGGTGATTGTGTACCATCGATATCAATCAGCGTACCTTGTGAGCGAAAAAACTCAATGGATTTCGCGGTGTAGGTACGATATTCTTCGAGTCGCTTATCCACTGACTTCGGTGAGTCGACGATATCGCGAGCCCGCTTTTCACTCCGCTCATGCACCTGCTCATCACTAATATCGAGGTTGAAGACAATGTACGGACGATTAACCCATTCGTGAATCTCGTGAAATAACTCTGCTTCATCAGGCTTTTTGGCGACAGCTTCAAATATCACTCGGTCTTTTTCGTATTGTGAGACCAGAGCATGGGTCATCCAGTATGAGGCAATCCATTCTGGGATAAGGCGGCCACTCTCGTACATCTCTTTCATTTTTTGACCAAACACGGTTGGCTGAGCAGCGGTCTCACGTACTTTGTTACCGTTTGAATATAGCGTGCCACCAAAGTTTTCTAAAATGTAATGGGCCTGCGTGCCCTTGCCTGAACAAATTTTACCCATTAAGACAATGCTCTGATATTTGGTCTCGTATTGCATGCATGTACGGTACCAATTTTATACGGTTTGCGCAATTGTGGTAAAATGGCGCCATGTCAGAACGATATCGACCACACGACTACTCTGGAGAAACTCCCTCCCAGCATCAACCTACAGCAGCAATGGAGGGTCGACCTCGCCAAGAAACCACATCAGCACAACTCATGGTGCGAAGGTATCTAGAGTCAATTAATGAAGAGACTCTCCAATCAATTATCACTGAATACATTGGTGTAACCGGTAGAAACACTAATCACCTGAGCGGTTTCGTGCCTTTTAATGATATTCGTTTGCTTGACGACAAAAACAACACCGGGTATGGGCGATACATGAACGGCGAGAGTTATATCGAACTGAACAGCTTTTGGCTGGCAGACAATCCTATACAAACTCTGTACACACTCATACACGAAGAACTTCATGCCTGCAGTAACAATATATTGGCTACTGTACATCCAGGAAAAACAAATTACACTCTGAATTCTGGTGTAGTCACTAGCTATATGAGTGTAGACCACTCCAATAACAGAACTATAGACAGTAAAACAGAGGAGGGTACCGAAGCAAATGAAGGTATAACTGAATTATTGACCCGAGAATGCCTGCGTGAATATTTAAAAAGAACTGGTGATTCAGCCATGTATGGGACAGTAGAAATAGAGAAGGCTTTGTATGAGGGTCGTCACGAAGATAGTTATGGGACATACCAAAAATCTATTGATTTTTTTGCCATGCTTATTTCAACAGTTACAGAAGTAAGTATTGATACTGTTAGAAAAGGGATTTATCGCTCATATTTTAGAAATTCTGATATATTCTCACCAGAAATTTCTGCCCTCATAGAAGATGGCATCCCCGGTTCTGTGCAAAAAGTACAACGTCTATTACGAAATGAATTTGTACCTCAAGATTTTGTAGAATTACAGACAGCAATTGAGAATTCTACAAAATTGAATGACGTTGAAAAGGAGACATTAATAGCAAATCTGAAAGGACTGCGCGCGGAAAAATCTATCCAAAAAGCTGACCTGATTAAGCGTGGTATACTACCCGAGAATGAAAAGACAGCACATCATAACCATTTCGGGCAAACCAGGGAGTGGCAAGTCTTCGACCGCGGATATTGTAGCGGAACTCCTTGGCTACACCCGCCACTCCTCTGGCGACATGGTGCGCCAGATCCTCGCCGACAAGGGTATGTCGCTCGCAGAATACAACGAACGGGCCAAGAGTGACCATGCCCTTGATGACGCTGTAGACGACCGACTGCGGGCGCTACGGACGAAAAAGGATATTGTGGTCGACTCACGACTCGGCTTCTACTGGATCCCCGAGTCATTTAAGGTGTATCTCGATCTTGATATCGAAGTGGCCACCGTCCGTATCTACAAAGACGCGGTGAATAACGCGAACCGCAGCCAAGCAGGCGAAGGCATCAGTTCACTCACTGAAGTCACAAAGCAAGTGCGCTCTCGGATGGAAGAAGAACGTGCCCGCTTCCGCGAGCTCTATCATGTTGACCCGTACGATCTCGCCCACTTTGACCTTATCATCGATACTTCCCGCCACTCACCACAGACAGTAGCCCTTGTCGTCTTTGATACCTACCGTCGCTGGCTCGATGCCCAGGTCTGGAAGCAGGAGCGCAGCGCTATTCCAGCAGGCTATTCCTTCAAGAACCAATATTAACAAAAGAAACAATTTATGTTACTGTTTTACTGAAAGGAGACACCCATGAGCAAGTTTAAGTGGGCTATACTGATCTTTGGAGCTGTCCTGTTTGCGACAGCAATCATCGGCACCCTGTACACAGGTGGAGTGATTACTCTACCGAAAGGGTAACGTTTCGCCGCCTTCATTCACACCAGTGGGTAAAGGCGGCTTCATTTGTCTACATCAACACAAAAGACCCCGTACGGGGTCTTTTGTGTTTTCTACCACTTTGGTAAGCGGATAAGAAATTTTTTCTGAGACTAGGCGGATGAGGAAAGGTTCGTGAGGTGTACTTTGATGTACATTGAACGAAACTTTCTGAAATCCAACAACGTATCAGGAAAAATTAATATTCGCGTAGTGACACCTGAGCGTCAAGACGACGGATAAGATCAAGCACTACATTCACCACAATCAGAATCGCGGTTCCACCAATGGCGAGCGCTGCGATACCGGTTGCTACCTGCAGGGCAATCGGCAGTACGGCTACAACCGCAAGGAAGAGCGCACCAACGAGAGTAAGTCGGGTAATCAAGTTACCAAGGTACTCGGCAGTGTGATCTCCTGGGCGGATACCCGGGATGAATGAACCGTTGCGCTGCAAGTTCTTTGCAATCGCTTCTGGATCAAAGGTTACCGCCGTGTAGAAGAAGGTGAAGAGGAATACCAGTACGAAGTATACCGCTCCGTAGAGGATATAATCGTTCATGAAACTTGCGATCGCAGCGTTCGCACTCGCCACCCATGGTAAGTTAAACGCACCAAGGATATTGAGAACCATCTGTGGAAACAGAAGAATCGAGAGCGCGAAGATGATTGGAATCACACCAGCTTGGTTGAGGCGAAGTGGCAAGTATGAGTTGTTGCCACGAGTGGTCAACATCATATTGCCGCGACTCTGCTTGGCGTTGGTGATTGGCACCACCCGTTCTGCTTCAGTCATCACCACTACCGCGTAAATGATACCGATAGCGAGGAAGACGAAACCAACGTAGAGCGGCAACTGTGCAGTATCGAAGTTGAAAACCAACTGACTGATAGTGGTTGGAAGTCCAGCCATAATACCAGCGAAGATAATCATCGACACACCATTACCAATACCGTACTCCGTCACCAGTTCACCGAGCCACATGAGCAAGGTAGCACCAGCAACAACGAGAATGACGTTCAGGGCGAAGTCAAAGAAGGTCAAGTGACTGATTACTCCCTGACTCTCGAGGAGAGTAAGGAAACCAAAGGCTTGAAGAATCGCCAATGGCAAGGACAACATACGCGTATACTGCGTAAACTTGGCTCGGCCAGCTTCTCCTTCTTCTGTGTAGAGGCTCTTCATCTTGGGTGACATCACCGTCATAAGCTGCAAGATGATAGAGGCCGTAATAAACGGACCAACACCAAGCATCACAATCGAGAGATTTGAAAGTCCACCACCAGAGAAGATGTTGAGGAGACCAAGGAACTGGTTGTTCGCAAAGAATTGCTGCAACACAGTTTGATCGACCCCAGGAATTGGTACCGCTGCCAAGAGACGGAAGATGACGAGCGCTCCCAGGACGAAGAGCACACGGTTACGAATGGTCTTGTCGGTAAAGACAACTTTCAATTTTCGGAAGAATGTTTGCATATAGCACTATTCTACCGATTAAAGTACCTTTCCGCCAGCTTTTTCGATTTTTGCCTTGGCCGTAGCAGACACCTCACAACCTTCGATAGTAAGCGCCTTGGTGAGTTCGCCAGTGGCGAGAATCTTCACGGTTGGAGCCTTCTTGCGGATGGTTTCAACTACGAGAGCGGCTACAAGAGTCTTTGGAGTAACGGTATCCCCTGCCTTAAAGGCGAGTTCAAGCGCACCAACATTAACCGGCATAGGGCGTACACGTTCCGCGTTTACGGTGGCGGCTCGGTTCACACCGTGACCACGGAGCTTTGGCAACTTCTTGATGAAGTCACGCATTTCTGGACGCATACTGTTACCAGCACGTGCAGTCTGTCCCTTTCCACCACGACCTGAGGTCTTGCCACGCTTACCACCGCGACCAATACGCTTGGCAGCTTTCTTTTGGGTAGCTGGCTTTAATTCATGAAGCTGCATATTACTTGATGTTTTTTAGTAGCTTGAGCGCTTCGACTGCAGCGCGTGCATTGTTAAGTTTGTTCTTACTGCGCGAGAAAATCTTCGCAGTAACATCCTTCACTCCGGCCATTTCGAGAACGGTACGAACTGAAGAACCAGCCACGAGTCCGCGACCTGGCGCTGGCATAATCATTACTTCACTTGAGGCATACTTGGTATGCACATCGTGTGGAATATGACTATCCTTGTTCATTGGTACGACAATCATGTGCTTCTTCGCATCACGAACTGCCTTATCAATCGCGAGCTGGGTGTCCCCTGCCTTACCAATACCAACACCAACCTTACCCTTCTTGTCTCCGACGACCATCGCTACCGAGAAACTGAAACGACGACCACCAGCCATAACGCGAGTAACGCGGCGGATACTGATAATTTTCTGATCAAACTCTGGACGAGTTCGTTCTGGACGGGCATTGCCGCTCCGACGTGGACGACGGTTGCCGCGGTCTCCTCCTCGATCATTTCCACCACGGCGAGGACGGCGACCATCAGCTGGTACGGCGTCACTAGCGGGTGCATCGGTCGCTGGCACTTCTGGTGCCGCGCTGTCTGGGGTGGTTTCCACCGCAGTTGTAGCTTCCTGCTCTGACATAATTAATTCGTTAGTTGAGATAAATCTTTAGAAGGTAAGACCGTTGCCGCGCGCACTATCAGCGAGTGCAGCAATGAGTCCCTGGTACTTGAAGCCACCGCGGTCAAAGACCACTGCAGTAACACCTTTAGCGACCGCTGCCTTGGCGATTGTGGCACCAACGACTACGGCTCCTTCGGTCATCGTACCTTTGGTCTGGCGTGAATCAGCCGAAGCCAAGGTGACACCCTTCTGGTCATCGATAAGCTGGGCGTACACAAAGCGATTACTCTTGTAAATCGCGAGACGTGGACGTTCAGTAGTACCGGTAACTTTAGCGCGGATACGATTGTGCCTTGCCGCACGCTTCGCATGTTTGTATTGAGTTTTTTCCATACGTGTGTGGCTTAGACAGCCTTCTTACCTTGCTTGCGGATAATAAATTCACCTCGGTAGCGAATACCCTTACCCTTGTATGGTTCTGGCTTTCGTACCTTGCGCACGTTTGCAGCAAACTGACCAAGGAGGTCTTTGTCGTGACTGACGAGCGTAATTGCACTCTTCTCCACGGTAGCAGTGATGCCAGCTGGGATAGCAAGGAGTACTGGGTGTGAGTAGCCCATACTGAGTGAAAGATCAGTGCCCTTCACTTCAGCACGGTACCCCACTCCTTCGATATCAAGAATCTTGGTGAAACCAGTGGTTACACCAACAATCATGTTCCGGAGGTGTGCTGCATAGGTACCCCACAATGCTTTCGCAAGAACGGTAGTACCTGGTGCAAGCGT
>CALMKR010000284.1 GCA_937867625.1 uncultured bacterium
AATCCTTGGAAAGCCAAAAGATTCAAATGACATTACCCTCTGGACCCCGCACACCCTCTTCATCCTCAGCGGCCACCTCGCAGTCTGCGAATAAAGGTTGCACCTGTGGTTGTTTGACAATCGTAATAATATTATGGATTGTTCTTTGCCGATACTTATCCGGATAGGGCGAAAGCTCTATCCGGTCTCATTTCACTTTAACTAATTTTTATTTCTTAACTATGACCGAAATCACATACAAAGTATCTGGGAAACCGGCCGAATCACTCGTTATACCTACTGAACAACCCGTAACTATCCTTGTTCATCAACAAGGTATTAGAGTTGATGTCCCAACCGCAGATCTTATCTTAGACTCTCGAATTGTTTTAAACTTCCTCGATACACTTAATGAAAGAGATTGGCAGCACGCTTCAACTTCTGAGGTATTCCCATTCTTGTTTAAGCAGGTTTTTACTTCCGAAGAAGAAGTACCAATTCCTAAAACTCTTCAAGATTTAAAAGAAGGAGATCTCGGAGTTCAATGGATTTCAGGAATGATTATCATGGTGGTAGAAGCTATGTTTAGAGCAGCTGATACCAAAACACCACTCAAAATATTTATTCGCGAAATCGAATCACATCTTCATCCAAAAACGCAGCGGACGGTTATGAACCTGCTACACACTTTAACAAATGGAAATTGTACAACTGAATGAGTGCTATTATTTATTATGACGGTCCGCAGTTATTTTTAGCTCAATCTGCTACTGATCTATATTTGGGTTTGTGTATTGATGATGAAAAGTTCTTATATACAAAAGTCTCCGAAGAATGGTGTGAGCCAATGTTCAGTATGCAGAGAGATATCAGAGATACTATAACTGAAGCTCCTTCTCAAGAATACTTTATTCATAAGTGTGCCATCACTCAAATTAATGAAAAAGATCTCACCAGAGTAACAGACATTAGTGATTACCTTCCTGATGAGGGGTTGTTTGTAAATTTTAATAATCCACGGGAGTAATATGAAGGTTCGCTCATCAAAAATTGAAATCCCCAATCCTATTACAAAGCAAGTAATAGTGGTCAGAAAAGATTTAAAAATGAAAAAGGGGAAGATAGGTGCTCAAGTTGCACATGCTTCATTAGGTGCAATACTACAACAATTAAAGATATCAGGATCAAAAGTAAGTGCTACAACTGTTGATGAAGCTACAGCACATTGGCTTGAACATTCTTTTACAAAGATATGCTTGGGTTGCGAAACAGAAAAAGAGCTTTTAGATTTACAGAAGGCAGCTAAAAAAATAGGTCTCAAAACCTGTTTAATCACCGACGCTGGAAAAACAGAATTCAATAACATACCAACAATCACGTGCCTTGCTATTGGACCAGCTTGGGAAATAGACGTAGACGAAGTCACAGGGCATTTGAAACTTCTTTAAAATGACGACAATATTACTATCAGAAACAAGAAAATTAGGTGTATCACACTTAGCACAGTTATTAGCACCTATAATTAATAATTCTCCAGACGAAGCAAATTTCAGGAAAAAGACACAAACTGAAGTAATCTATCAAAATGGAGATCGGGTGGTTGTAGTATCTACTGCAGACCACTTGAGAGATATAACTCCTCGAAATGGTGATCAAGCAGTTGTAATCGGAGCTATTTCAGGGGAGCTCTTAAGGCAACTGGAAAACTATTACAAAGCTAGTCAGGCGACAATAGTAATTAACCAGGGTGAGGGAGGGGTAATATTGACCCCAACAGAGCTTAGAAAAAGAGCATTAAGGCAGCAAATGGAAGACTTAGATAAAGAAGAACTTCTTGGTATAGCTTTGAAAAACTTGAACATTCCTGGGGTTATTTTTACAAAATTCAAAATAACAACTGGAACTAATAGAAGCTTCACAATAAACGTTGACGGAAGTTTTATAAATTAGGTGGTATAGTACTTTGTAAGGATAACATCCCCTTACTTTTTACCAATGAAACCAACGATCATCCTTGAGTCCGCCGCAACCATTACTGAGTTGCGGGATAAAGTTAATGCTGTTCTTAGCACCTGCCCCGACGGCGCGGTTGTTGTCAACTTCCGCGTTGAACGTGAAAACACCGGTGGGTCTGCTTTCTTCATGGCTACTGGCTCGGTTAACCCGCCTGCGTTAGCTCAGGCTACAACAAAGAAACCTCCAGTCAAGAAGATGCCGGCGTCAAAACCGGCCAAGAAATCTGCAGGGAAACGTTAACACTCGTAGTCGTTATGAATATTGACCATCTAAAATGGGGATTAGAACTCGAATTTGCGAGGCCTGCCCACGCTACCGCCGGAGGAACAATAAACCTTGAGTACTCCGGTATCAACGTGGCGGCTAAACATGACAGTTCTCCTAGACTCGCCACCGGGTTTGAACGTTATAGTGGAGTCGAGTTCATAACGACGAAGTTATGGTCGACGTTTCCTGAAAAGGACGTAAGAGCTATTCTTGAATTTGCCAATAGACACGGCTACAGAGTGACCCCCACTTGCGGGATGCACTTTCATTTTTCAGGGATAACTCTCCGCAGAAGTCAATTCGACCGGCTCGGTGAAATCTTGAGCGCGACTAACTTTTGGAAAAGTCGCGCTGGGTGGTGTGCGTTAGAAGAAATCGGTAAAAAATATTCGGCGCTGAAATTTGTCGCGCCGGGTCATTATGAAGCCCGAGTTTTCAACGGTACCAATAACTACCAAGGGGTCATTCGCCCTTGGCTGTTCTTGGTTGAAAGCATCAAAAAAGTCACCGAGTAACGAAGAGCTTTTTGTATTATATTTATAACATTTATGGGAGTCTTCTCGTAAGCTGAGATCATAGCCTGTCAAGCTGGGTCTCGGGCTTGGATTACCAGAAAGATACCATATTGTTAATATATAAAAAAGAAAGCTAGGAAGCAAGGCCAAATGTCAGAGTTTCTTGCCTTGGGGTGGATATCACTTCCATTACGTTTTACGTGTTATTCCAAATACGGGGAATGTTGTGTAAGTTAAAAGAAAAAACGTGTGGGGATCCTATTTATGCATTGAAGCTGAGAATCTTCAATCGCCTGATGAAAATCATGCAGAGCAGCATGACTACATTATGGTTTATTAGTTCGCTAATTTCTTCTCAAACACACACGTCGATTTGATCGGTTAACCTCAGATGATGATACCTTGCGGAACATGGAGTTTTAAATAAAATAAATATTTGTAACATTTTGTCTTCAAAGAAGCCTAACCAAGAATGGCGTTGAAGAGCCGAAGGGTTTAACTTAAGAGTAAGAGAAGGCAGCTACCTTCTCTTATTTTTAGCTTTTAATTAAGGTATAATAATTAGTAAAGGTTATAACTACCTATGCTAATTATTAGCTTACAAAATAATGGAACAAGAAATACATAAGTGGAAAGATAAAATCCCAAAATTAACCCAATTTGAATGTGGCGTACTACAACGTAACGCTCCTCTTGGGCACATAGTGTTTTGCAATGTGGAGCTATATAAAATATTCAAAGCTCATTTTTTAGCCTCCGGAGGAATGACTCCTTCAATCTCAAAAAAAATAACGCCAACAACCCCAATCCCTACACATGGACTCTAAAAGAAAACTTGAACTTGTAATTCGCTCGCTAGGAGCCAAGCCCGAAGTATCACTAACAATAATTACGATGTTGATTCAGGACCTTGTTGCATCTGGAATCAAAAACTTTGATAACAGTATCTTACTCGCACTTGCTGAAGCATCTCCAGCTATTCAATACTCGTTTATGCTTGGAGGACTGACAATGCTAGGCAAAAGCCAAAAAGCGATTATAGACGGCTGGACCCCTTCTTCCGAAGAAATCGCCAAGTTAGAAAAAATGGGTCTTACTGATGATCTTTTGATTTTAAGTAAACCCACCGCAGAAGAAAAAGTAGAAGACTCAAAAGAAGAACCTCCATCCGCTACATTTTTTAATTAACTATGAAAAAATTCACATACATAAATAATACAGAACAAGAATTTGAAGAATTCCCAATTGATAGAAATTCTTGGGTGTACGCAGCGCAACCAAGTAAACTACCAGGAAGATACACTCCCACGGTACAGGTGTTTCTTTCAAAGACAGACTATGACAGGTCTAAAAATTACCATGTCAAAGCAAACCAAGTAGCTTTGAATGCTGGTAAAAGTGTTGGAGTTACAGCCCAGACACTGGCAATTGGAGTTCCTGTAGGTGTATATGTTCCGATCCAATGGAATCAATACAACGGAAGATTTGAAATCCGTACGGAAGAACTGGTTAATGAGGAGCTCATTTATCATGCGGATTATGCTCCAAAAGAAAAAGTACAGAAGGCTAAAGAAGCTGTCGTTACAGACGAAGACTCTGAAACCCCTTGACTTAATAGGGGTTAAGAGTTAAAAAGGATCAATGCTCTTTCTTTTATTTAACTGAAAGAGCTAACAAAATATGAAAACTGTTAATGAAAAAATTAGTGACATAACACGACATATCAATAATGTAAAAGATAATTGTCTCCTCCTTGGCGACAGACTTATTAACCGTGGTAAGAAAGAGCAAGGAAGGTTGTTAATAGCTAATGGATTTATTCACGACAATTCCAAATTCTATGGAGTCGAATGGGATTACCTTAATGATAATACTGGTGATCCTGAGTTATTAAAAATTGCTGTATCTCAACACACCCGCACAAATCCTCATCACCCTGAATACTGGGGAGGGATAGATGCAATGCCTTCTTTGTATATCGCTGAAATGATTTGCGATTGGAAGGCACGAGCGGGTGAGCGTGGAACATCGCTACAAGATTGGATCGAAAACGGCGCAGCCAAAAAATTTGATTACACAGTTGATTGTGAAATTTACAGAAAAATAGTTTATTACGCTGATATCCTTTGTGATAAACCTTTCAAACCATTACAATGAATCCGGATGATTTTCCATCATATGCCAAAGTTATGACCACAATTACTAGTTGGAATAACAATCAAAACCTTTATAGCACTACTACTGCGGTTGACTATAACTATTATAAGGGTAACGGGTACATAGATTACTACAACGAGCCTGCGGACAAAATTGCGACTTATGCTACTGCGATGGATCTTAGCAAAATTCGCGGAATCTGTCGAGAGGTAATGGACGCTGATGCCTATGAGTTGGTGCGTTATGAATTACTAAAATTACTAAGATCTGATACCGAAGTCATCGCCGCCGTAGGCTCAGCTACAGCTACATCTTTACAGTTAAATGGGTGGAAATCTGTTAGTACTTTCTTTATTGATAACTTCCTTAAAAGTCTTCGTGAGTTTAAAGAAGACCTCAAAGATAAATCCGAAGATGTACAGTTAGAATTCAATTTAACTTTTGAACCTGTTCATACTGCAAAGCCGAGTACTTCCGATCGCGCAGTTAAGTTGGTATAATAATATGAGAGAAATCTCACACACCACAATGATACAGTTCTCAAAAATTACTAAATGGCTCCCCGATAGGGGAATAGGTTGGTTTTACTACAAAGGACAACGCGTTACAATTTGCGCGACAACCCGAGGTGTTACAACTGGAGATACGAATTTAACTGGATTTGTCGTTCGGTTTGACCCTGATAAAATAA
>CALMKR010000285.1 GCA_937867625.1 uncultured bacterium
TGAAAGTTCGCTATTGTCGGCCTTGGTTACTTCAAGTGAGCGAGATAGGTATTTGTGAGACACGGATAAAGCCCCTAGGAATGGGGCTTTACTCGTGAAAATTCGCTATTGTCGGCCCAAGGGCCTCTGTAGCTCATTTTACTTGCGACTAGCCATCAAGCGTCCTGGCTTGCGGCGAGAAACAATAAACTTGTTACTGAACTTCTTTGGTGAGCGAGTCTTTTGACCCTTGCCCACTGGACGACCCTGCTTCGTGCGAGCACGACGGTGACCACGTGGACTACGTCCTTCACCACCTCCGTGTGGGTGGTCCACAGCGTTCTTGGCAGACCCGCGAGTCTTTGGACGGATACCGAGGTGACGAGCACGTCCGGCCTTACCAATCTTCACGAGGCGGTATTCTTCGTTTGACACCGCGCCAATCGACGCCCAAGCAGTACCAATAATCTTACGCACTTCAGAAGATGGCAACTTAACGAGGGTGTACCCTGCGTCTTGTGCTACTACTTCGGCGTAGTTACCAGCTGAACGAGCGATACGAGCGCCAGCACCAGGCTTCAACTCAATGTTGAAGATAAAGGTACCAACGGGAATCTTCCCAAGCGGGAGACGATTACCCGCCTTTGGCTTGGCCTCAGCTGAAGTAATGATTTCATCGCCAACTGCTACCTGCTGTGGTACGAGGATGTACCGACGTTCACCATCCTTGTAGAGAACGAGGGCGATGAAGCCTGAACGGTATGGGTCGTATTCAATAGTTTCAACCCGAGCTGGAACATCCTTCTTGTCGAACTTAAAGTCAACGAGACGGTAGGTTCGCTTGTTTCCACCACCACGGTTGAGGTTAGTGGTACGGCCGAGGTTGTTGCGTCCACCGGTACTGCGTCCGCCAGCGGTGAGTGACTTCAGTGGGTTACTCTTTGTACTCGTGAGCTTCTTCTTGTACTCAATCACGGTTCCATCACGGCGACCGGCTGAGGTAGGTTTATATGCTTTCATACAGATACGAGTTATGCCACACTGATAATATCACCGGCCTTAAGGTAGACATATGCCTTCTTGTAGCCAGACTGCTTTTCCTTGCGACCTCGACTCGATGAGACAGAGGTGCGTGGCAATTTGTTCACGATGTTGACCGACACCGGCGTCACCTTGTAGAGGGCAACCACTGCTTCAGACACGAGGCGCTTGGTAGCATCTTTGCGAACAAAGAAGGTGTACACGCGTGCGTCCTGAGCCAAAACCGCTTTTTCGGTTACTACCGGCGCGATAATCACTGACGTGAGGTCGCGGTCGATTGACCGAGCGTTTGTCTTAGCCTTGGCAGGAGTTGTCTCTTCGGTTGTTTTTTTACTGCGACTAAAGAGTGCCATAATACGTTACTTAGTAGCTGTTACACTCGCGACACGAGCAGTCAATACTTCGAGAGCTGCGGTTGGCGCAGTTACGACGACATACTTGTACGTGAGGAGTTCAACTGGATTAATATCTTTTGCCATCACTACTTCGATGTTTCCGAAGTTGCGGAAACTCTTTTCGATAGCGAGATCACGCTTCGGGAGGATAACTACCGCTGCGTTCTTGCGCTTCGTAGCGAGGTCTGCCTTGCCACTACCAGTAGCGAGAGCCTTGACGATGGTCTTTGCAACCGCTGTCTTTGGCTCACTAAATGATACGCCATCGAGGAAGATTACTTCGCCGTCTTCATGCTTCTTTGAAAGCACAGTCGCGAGTGCCTTGGCCTTCACCTTGCGGTTGAGCTTCACACTGTAATCCTTTTCGCTACGTGGACCATGAGCAACACCACCACCTACCCAAATCGGACTACGAGTTGAGCCGTGACGAGCGCGACCAGTTCCCTTTTGCTTCCATGGCTTCTTGCCACCACCACTGACTTCACTGCGGTCCTTGGTGTGAGCAGTACCAGCTCGACTGTTCCCCTGCATTGCGAGTACAACGTCGTGCACGAGGTCAGCATTCCAGGCGACACCAAATACAGCTGCTGGAAGTTCTACACTTCCGGTTTCTTTTCCTTCAACAGAATAGATTTTTGCATTCATCCCGTTAGAAGTACTCATGATTTTTTCTTTTGTTTCCATATAAGTTTTTTACAAATCTCGTTAGACACTTCTAACGGGATTCATATAATTGGTCTTACTTAACGCTTCCACGTACTTCGACTAATGTACCCGGACGACCTGGAATCGCTCCCTTCACAAGGAGGAGATTCTCTGCGGGATTTACCTGGAGAATAGTAAGGTTCTTCACGGTGATACGATCACCACCCATACGACCAGCCATGCGGAGACCCTTGATCACACGCTTGAAACCGGTAGCACCGATAGATCCTGGTTCACGTTCTGAGTGCTTCTGACCGTGGGTACGACGACCACCGGCAAAACCGTGTCGCTTGACCACACCCTGGAAGCCCTTACCCTTTGATACTGCACTCACGATAACAGTGTCACCGGGAGCGAAGACTGAAGCGTCAATAGTAGCGCCTACAGCCATATCGCTTGGCAATGTTTCACCATACGATGTTTTTGGACGGAACTCACGCACAATCGCAGCACCGTTGAACTGGCCCTGCTGTGCCTTGGCGATACGATGGTTCTTTTGTGAACCGGTAGCCAACTGTACAGCATCGTAGCCATCTGCGGCAGCAGTCTTGACCTTGGTTACCGTTGCCTTCTCTACCCGAAGGATAGTCGCTGGATGACAAACGCCATTTGCGTCAAAGACTTGCGTCATGCGGTCTTTGGTTCCAATAATAAACTTCATTTATTCTGGACTTATGCTTATAAAAGCTTATAAACCCCCAATGACAAACCGCGCTTTTTTATGGCGCGAGCACAAGCTCGCTACATAAAATAAGCGCGGTTTGTGCCCATTGGTTCTCCAGTACCTACTATATTTCGGTACCTTCAGCGAACATAGGTCTTATAAAGCTGGGAGCATAATACTACAGAATGCAAAATTTGCAAATCACCACAAAGATTTGGTGTTTGACAGAATACCCCTAGTCATAACTATCACGACTAGTCCCAAACACAAAGATCTGAGTTGCAAATTGATACAATATCAGAACCGGTAGACAGTGTTGAACAATTCGCCTGCACTGGACCCTTGGCAACAAACGCTCCGGTCGTTGGATTAAATGAATAATAGTAAGAACCTCCTTCATACCGAACTTCAGTACCAATTGTGAAACGCATCAGAGTCAGTGGCTGGATTCTTCCCGGAGTACCGTCATGCTGGCACAAAATATGGTCAGGCCACTGATTATTAATCAGACCAGCTGGCGTAGCTGGTACAGGATAACCTGCATTTTGCATTGCGGTGTATAGATTACGAGTTTGGGTAGATGAACTAAGCGTACAGTTATTCCCCAACGCATCACAATACCGATCGGAGCGCATTTCAGTCGTAGCGGCAAAGATATTGGCGGCCAGGTTGCCGCTTTTGGCTTGAGTAGTTGAGCCAATATTTACTGGTGCTGCGGTGTTATCCCCTGGTGCGGTAGCAGTTGGCGCCGACCAGTCTGCCTGCATAAAGTTGTAGCCTGCCAAGAGACAGAAGCAGAGGATTAATGGAACATAGGTAAGTAAACTTTTCATGGCTTTATTCTAACAAGTAATTGATGAGCCTGGACAGTGGTACTGGGTACAACAAAAGCGCCCAGAAGGCGCTTTTGTTGTTTCTGCGAAGTGTTCGAGGATATATCCTAGAGCATCTTCACATCAATATTGACGCCAGAAGGAAGTGAGAGGTTCGTGAGAGCCTCTACTACCTTTGGTCCTGGGTTCAAGATATCAATCACTCGCTTATGCATTCGCATTTCGAATTGTTCTCGCGCGTCTTTGTACACGAACGTCGAACGGTTGACTGTATATTTCTTGATCTCCGTTGGGAGTGGGATTGGTCCAACTACCTTGGCATCGAAACGCAAGGCAGTATCAATGATCTGCTTGACTGAAGCATCAAGAATCTTGTGCTCATACGCGCGGACGCGGATGCGCAACTTGCTGAAGGCTTCGGCTTTTTGGGTTGTTGCCATAGATAGTAATTAATTTACTCATCGTAGTGGAAGTGTGCTTGGGATGCCTCAGATACGAGAAGAAACAAAGTTTTGGAAGAAGGCGTATTTATATACGACGACTGACTAAACTGAAGTTTCGACAATGTAGATGAGGTATATCCAAGTGCACTTTACTTGATGATCTTAGTTACAACACCGGCTCCAACCGTCTTTCCACCCTCACGGATAGCAAAGTTAGTCTGCTCTTCCATAGCTACTGGAGCTACGAGCTTGACCTTGAACTTCGCAGTGTCTCCTGGCATAACCATTTCAACACCGTCTGCGAGAGTTACGTCACCAGTAACGTCAGTTGTACGAACGTAGAACTGTGGCTTGTAACCAGTGAAGAATGGCGTGTGACGACCTCCTTCATCCTTTGAAAGCACGTATACTTCGGCTTCAAATTCTGCGTGTGGAGTCACTGAGCCCTTCTTCGCAAGTACCTGTCCACGGTGGATGTCTTCCTTCTTCACACCACGGAGGAGGATACCAGCGTTGTCTCCGGCCTGAGCCTGATCAAGTTGCTTGTTGAACATTTCAACACCAGTAACAGTAGTAGTTGCAGTATCCTTGATACCAACAATTTCTACTTCTTCACCTACCTTTACCGCACCACGTTCTACACGACCTGTTACTACAGTACCGCGTCCTTCAATTGAGAAGATGTCTTCAATTGGCATAAGGAACGGCTTGTCGAGCTGGCGTTCTGGCAGTGGGAAGTATGAGTCCATTGCATCAACGAGCTCGATGACCTTGTCGCCCCACTTTGAAGCTGGATCATTGAGGGCCTGGAGGCCTGAACCATGGATGATTGGAGCGTTCGCACCATCAAATCCGTTGTGAGTAAGGAGTTCGCGGAGTTCTTCTTCCACGAGCATAAGCATTTCTTCGTCGTCAACCATATCGCACTTGTTGAGGAATACGATGATGTTTGGTACACCCACCTGCTTGGCGAGAAGTACGTGTTCACGAGTCTGTGGCATCGCTCCGTCGGTAGCTGCTACTACGAGTACTGCGCCGTCCATCTGGGCAGCACCAGTAATCATGTTCTTGATGTAGTCAGCGTGACCTGGCGCGTCGATGTGCGCGTAGTGACGGTTTGGAGTCTCGTACTCACTGTGTGAGAGAGAAATAGTAATACCACGAGCCTTTTCTTCTGGAGCCTTGTCGATTTCGTCAACGCCCTTTGTGGTAGCACCGTAGCCATTTCCACGTGTGTGGAGTGTGTTAAGAATAGCAGCTGTAAGCGTAGTCTTTCCGTGGTCAACGTGACCAATGGTACCTACGTTTACGTGCGGCTTTGTGCGGTCAAATGAACCTGCCATAAACTTTATGATTAGTTATTCTCGATAATAATCCGCACACAGCTGCTTTTATATACAAAAGCGGTGCTTCCATGAGTTAGAACCGTAACGGCGCGAGAACAAAGTCGCGCTACGACTATAACCCATCGAAAGGGTGTGAAAGAGCAATATGTTCGCTCCGACGACAACCAAAGGCTGTGGCGGTAGGGAGAATAGTAGCAGACAACAAAAAATATGCAAGTAGAACCAGCAATAAATGGTTCGTTTTTAGCGTAAGGCGTCCAAAATGGCGTCTCGATCCGTTTCCCCAGTACTTGTAGCAGCTTCAAGAGCGCTTACCACAGCTTCAGTTTCCGCCTCTGTGGCTACTGGCGCAGCTTCAAGGGCTTTTATAATCTCGGCTTGTACCGGGGTCTGTGACTCTACTTCTGGAAGCGGCTGTCCATCTGGTGTTTTTGTCGCGAGACGCATACCGTAATAAATATAGACAGCAAGGATGGCCAGCAAAAGTAGAACGAGGCCGGCCGTGATGATGGTGCGTAAATGTTTGGCTTCTTGCGGATTGAGTGCGACTGGTTGTTCTGGATTCATAAAGTAATAATTAGACTTCAATAGCAACAGGAATAACTTCAACATTCAAACGCTCCTCAACCGTTCCGTAGCTTCCGGTACAAGTCATACGAACGGTCGCAGTGTTCATAATTGGGCCCGTGAGCAGAGAACCTGAAACAGTATTGACCACACTATTAGTGATGCCAGGCCCATTAAGTACACAAGTACTACCTGTTAATGACGAAAGCGTCCAATTAACAGTGGTTGTGTTCCCTCGGCGTACAATTGGCGGTACGGCCCGTAGTGTAATCGCTGGACTCGTGGTACCAGTACCAAGAACACAGACACTGCCGCTCGCAACGAGTCCTGCCCCACAAGTAGCAGTCAGTGTAACCGCATCAAGCATAGTCGCGTCACTACGTGCGTGAAATGTATTATTGCCAAGATTTAATGTAATCGGAAAGTTCGTTTGTGTGCGACTGGTACTCAATTGAGCAGCTGGTGAGGTAACACGATACGCATTTGGTAGCGTTGCGGCACTATCAATAGTCCAATTCAGCGTTGCTGAACAAGTACTAGCTCCTTCTGAAACAGTACAGTTACTACCCCAGATAGTGGCACTAGTTGTTGCGAAGGTGACTTGTGAAAACATATCAACCCAGCCTACCACCTCACTACCCCAGGCGTATGAGTCGGCATTCATGCCAGATGACATATTCGAAGTGATGGCGTGATTGGTACCTCGTAGCGCAATCCACCCGTCCCAGGCACCAGCTTCAGTATTATTACTCATACTACTACAATTGCCGCCGGATGTGCCTGAACAAGCACGGGCCCAACCATTCCATGTGAGATTTGGATACGTGCCAGTCAAGCGGGCGTTTTCTGCTGATGTTCCGCCTCCACTAGGGAAAGCTGACAGTCCACCAAATTTAATCCAGCCAAGATTACTACTCCAACCCCAACCAGTGATGGTCCGGTCAGCGTTAATAGTTACCTTATAATCACTGCTAGCACAGTTACTATCGTTACGACAATTGAGCGAAATCCAACCGACATTGCTACTCCACGCAAAACCATCGAGATCGACTGGTGCTGGTAGAGTCTGGGCCTGAACAAAGGCAGCTCCGACAAATAGAAGCGTGAGTAAAAACAACTGGTACAGTTTCATATAGTAGTAGTATAGGGTACGGAACGATAGGAAGGTGGTGCTTGTACACAAATGAGGGATGTGGGCGATTCGTCTCCTTACAAGTGCAAACGAGCGACAGTAGAAATAGTTTATACTTTTC
>CALMKR010000286.1 GCA_937867625.1 uncultured bacterium
CTGCTTAACCCTTCGCCACACCTTTCGGTGTGGCGTTTGTTTTCTTTTGTGTTGCTCGCACTCGCGAGTCTTATCACTGGAGAAAACCATGAACTAATCTGACATTGATCACATTCAAGAGTGCATTGCTAAATGCCGCCAGTTTGCAGCCGAGATCGAAGCATCGCGCTATTGGGTGCTAACCATTGTGTATCCAATACGCGGCGCTGTGCATTACACATGTCGTACTCGTGAAGGCTGTCTCGACATTGTGGGTGAGAACGTAGCAAACCTCGAAGAGGTTAAGTTCTATATCAAACGTCACACTTTTGCGGACTGCTGATCATGAACATGACTCTCTTACACGGTTCATTAGAACCACTCATCTACGGCGCCATTATCTTCCTAGGCATCTTCAGCATGGTCTGGAAGATCAAGACAGGTAGATTCCTCGGCTTCTTCATGGAAGCATCCGTGTTCTGGCTTGTCTTCAAGCTGCACGGCGGCACCATGAACGGAGGCTTCGCAGCTACGGTTGCCGCGCTACTCGCAGGTGTCATCCTGCCGTTACTCTTTAGGAGCAAGCGATGAAACTAACCTTCACGGTTGTCGCCGGTAAGTTCGAACAGACACTTGACGACAATGGCTTCTGGATTGCCAACGAACGCAACACGAAGTACATCGACGACTTCGATACGCTCGAAGAAGCGTTCGAAGCAGCAGATAACAATCGTTATCCATTCTGCGAAATCGAAGTACGTCACGGAGACTTCGTCTACATCATCGACGTACAAGATAGTCACTATCGTCCAATAAAGCCTTAAGACATCGCCCTCATGCTACCCAGCGTGAGGGCGCTTGTTTTCTTTTTGTAGTGCTAGCACTCGCTGGCACATCACTGGAGAAACAACTTATGTGGCAAGAACAATTATCCATCGACGAACAAGTCGCTTTCAACCTTGGTGATGAAGACTGGGCTGAGAACGCACCGATCTCAGCCGAAGGCTGCTACCGCCGTCGCTCACTTGAAGTGGAACGTCCGTCCCGTGTCGAGCCTGAGCCTCAGATCGACAAGTTCAAGAACGTACCTATCCCGCGCACTCTGCGCAAGCACTAACACTCCAGTCGGAGCGGCGCGCCCGAAAGAGCAATCCTCACGCGCCACCTAATTCAAAACTTAAGGAGATTTACCATGAACGCAAATAACGTATTCAGCATCGTCACCCGTCTTCAGGCTACCCTGAGCCACTCACTCATCAAACGGCAGAACTTCGGCTTCACGCTGACCCAACCGTTTAGCTGGAGCCTGATCAACGCAGCAGCCGTGCTTGCACGCCTGCCGACTGACGAGTGTGACGAGGATTACAACCCGGAGCGTCTTGACCAGCTCAAGACGAAGTGTGCCAACTTGCGCCACTTCAACCGTCAGGTTGGTGAGAACACCGTCGGTATGGGTGCAATCAACCAGTGCTTGCGTCTCGACGAGGAAATTAACCTCGAAGACATTCAACGAACCGCTCGTGAGCGTGTGAAGGTTGAGCGTCGCTCAGGCAAGTGTGGCCCAGCCGCTGTCAAGAGCCGTTATGTTCAGCTCTACACCAGCATGTACGAAGCTGCACAGGCTAAGCACCGTGAGGTGAAGTCACTCTGCGATGAGGTCTACTTCATCTGCAACCGCAGTGACGAAGAACTCAGCGACCTGCAGACGTACCAAGACGAGGACTTGGTCGACTTCGATCAATACGACTATGTCGTTGAAGGTCTGCTTGACCGTTGCGTACAGCCTGTCGTACGCGCTACCGAGGAACTCCAGCGTGTGCTCGATAAGAGCTACCGCGTTACAGCTATCTCCGAAGGTCAACAGCTTATGGCTGAGCTTCGCAAGATCGGCACTGAGGTTGGTATCTCGTGGGCAAAAATGGACGCAGAAAATAAGGCAATCGACGGTGAGCTTGACAAGGCGCAAGCCGAGGAAGCTGCCACCGATGCTGAACTCGACAGCCTGATGGATGATGTCAGCTTCGACGACATTATCAAGCCTGAGACACCAGTGGCTGTGCGTAAGTCCAAGACCATCAAGTCTGCTGAGCGTCTCGCACGCGAGGCTGAGGATGCACGTGTCGCGGCTGTCGACGCTGAACTGAAAGAGAAAGCTGCCAAGGCTAAGGCCAAACGCGCTTTGAACAAAGCCAAGAAGGCTAGCTCGCTCAAGGAACTGGGTGACCTAGTCACACAGGGCTAACCAGCCACAACCCACCGCCTCGCACCTGGCCTTACGGCTAGGTGCGAGGCTCTTTTTACTTCCGCTTCTACTATGGGCACGTTAAATAGGTATACCCACGCGGCATACTCTGATACACTTTGAACCATTCCACGGGAGGAACAGCACATGAGCTACTCAGCTCAGCAAGCAATGCTAGCAAACGAGTCACTACTCAAAGAGTGGAGCAAGGATCTTCAGTACGTCATCGACGGTGAAGAAGAAGGAGCTGTGGTCTATAAAGGCCCAGCTACCGGCCTTAGCCATCACGACTATCGACTGCACGCATCAAGCATTGAGGTGGGTGACTTCCTCACAGTCAAGCCTGATCCGCAGAACAAGTACGATGCGAACGCTACGGGCTTGTTCTATGGCAACAAGCAGATTGGCTGGGTACCCAAGGCTATGAACAGCGTATGTGCGGATGCCACACGTAATGGCTGTGAGCTTGAGGCACAGATCATTCGTCACAAAGAATTTAACGGTGACTTCACAAACATCTTGTTCGTTGAAGTGACAGCGACTCTGAAGGAATCTGAATACGATCGAACAGATAACGCGATCAATCAGTATTACGGTGATCGAGCCGCACCTAGCCCTCCACCTTGGCAGAAACATCCAATGGCACAAACACACTTTGGTCACCCATCTGAAGCGCAGAAGAAAGCATGGTCTGCTGACCTTCAACGCAAGATGCTTGACAACGTAGCACCAATTCAACCAATCAAATCTCAGGAGCAAGACACAATGGCAACCAAAGTCAATGCAGTAATTGAAAAGAACATCACCCTCGGTACCAGCGCAGCGTTCCTCGAAGCTGGCCGTATCGCCAGCAACCAGCTCAGCTCTGTAGCCAGTAAGAAATTGCCCATCATGGTTCGCGCTTATGCGGACACTGCAGTTGGTCGCTTGCTCTTGGCCAACATCGCAGTAATGGCGGCCGAGCACTTCCGTCCTGAAGACAACCGTCTGCGTAAGCTGGTCGAAGCAATGACCATCAGCTCGTATCAGGAAGTTCTCCAAACCTTCGACATCGAACAGATGATCGAAGACCTCGTTTCGAACAAGACCATTGCCAAAGCACTGAAGGCAGTCGATGTCGAATCTACCTGACGACGACTTAGTCACACGCCTGTTGAACTCTGACGGGCGTGTCGACGAGCTGCTCAAGGAAGCAGCCGGCTATATCATCACTCTGCGTCACTCGCTGGTGGTGCTCAACAATCAACTTTCAAAGGAATCGCAGAGGGGCCAGTGCGTAATCTGGCCTCACCAAGAAAGGCTCCTGCAGCAGCGCACCCCTCGCTGTTTGGTCACTCCTCCCTACCATGCAGGAGCCTTCCTTGGGCAGATTACGCCGGCCAGCACGTTCAGACTTTGGACGGGTTATGTTTGTCTTTGAATACCTACTTAACTAGCTGGCTGGCCACTAACTTGGATAATGAGGACTGACATGAATCCAGAAGATATAAAACTGCTGTGCGATCAACTGAACAACACATGCGATCCGTGGCTTGAATGTGACTATCTGCTATTTGGACAGGTGGTCGACGCACTGGGAGCCCAAGCGAAGGAGATTGAAAGCCTACGTACGTTATGGAAAATTGCACAGGCTGAGCGTAGTGAAGCAATGCTGGAATTACTAAAGTACAAGTCCCTGTGCGACCAGATGGGGGAGGCTCTTGAACGTTGCGCGAAACACGTCGATGTAGACTATAGCCTTCTATCTGCGTGGAGAGCGGTGAAATGAATCTTGACGTTTATCTGACAAACCATGACCACTGAACTTGAACAGAAGATAGCCGAGCAAGCTGCGGTTATTGAGAAGCTGAGGGATGTACTGGGAGAAGGTGTAGGCTCTCTTCATAAATTCTCAGACGGTTTTGAATGTAGATGCAGCCAATGTAACTTTGTAAGGCTCAAAGCTGAGGCACTAGCCATCCCAACCGACAGCAAGAAGATTCTTGCTGACTGGCTGGATTCAGTGCTTGGGGAGCCTGTTGAATATCGGGTTTATCAAATAAATGGAATGTGCGACGGTCATTGTGTGCAAGGCAATTACAAAACAGAATACGAAGCAGATGCAGCGGCTAGTTTCCTTGGTGAGTATTGGGTTGGCACAGACTTGCTATTCAAGAAACCGGAGATCAAGTAAATGACCACTGAACGAGAGAAGATTATCGGCCTGATTTTGTGCTGACCATAATGGATACAAAGTTAAGGCCCTTACCGCAGATATTAAGGAGAAAAGAAGATGGCAACTAGACAACAGGTTTTCAGCGCAGTGAGCGACGAGCGGGTTTTTCAAGACCGCAAATGGGGAACTATAGAGGATCACCCGCACGAGGTTGGTTCGTGGCTGACCATCATGCGCTAACTGCTAAACGATGCAGAGTGCGCATACATCAGCCAGCATAAGGATTTCAACGCAATTGACGCATTGCGCAAGTTTGTCGCGGCTGG
>CALMKR010000287.1 GCA_937867625.1 uncultured bacterium
GGAGTGAAGGTTGTACGGACACCTTTTTTATAGCTATTTTTGGTCTCGACAAACTTCATTAGTTGTTATCTATTGTGTAATAGGGTCTATGGTATAGTACTCGCACTATGGAACCACGACCTTACCTCGACAAGCTTAACAATGCTCAGAAAAACGCTGTTACACATATTACTGGACCATTACTCGTACTCGCTGGTGCTGGGTCAGGCAAAACCCGTGTCATTACCCACCGGATTGTTCATCTTATTCATGAAGGCGTCCGGCCAGGGAACATCTTGGCGGTGACCTTCACGAACAAAGCCGCCAAAGAAATGCGTGAACGAGTCGTCGCACTCATGAATACGTTTAGTCTCGCTGGACGCGCTTCAGATGACGGCCTCCCAACGGTCACTACGTTCCACTCTTTTGGGGTGCGGGTACTCCGAGAATTCCATGATGTCCTAGGACTACGTCGTCATTTCACTATCTATGACCGTAGCGACAGCGTGCGAGCAGTAAAAATGGCCATCGAACGGGCGAACTACAACCCCAAAGAATTTGAACCCCGAACCATTCTCGGTAAAATTTCGCGGGCCAAGGGCGACGCAATCAGTGTCCAGAGCTATAAGGATAGTGCGAGCACCTATCCCGACCGGGTGGCGGCTGAAGTCTGGGTAAAGTACGAAGAAATTCTCACCGCTGAGGACGCTCTTGATTTTGATGACCTCTTGGTGAAAACACTCGTACTCCTGCGTGACTACGCACCCGTACGTGATGCACTCGTCGCACGCTATCACTATATTCATATTGATGAGTATCAGGATACGAACCGAGTACAGTTTGAGATTGCCCGTTTACTGGCTGGTGAAACGCAAAATATCTGTGCGGTAGGAGATATCGACCAAAACATCTACTCGTGGCGCGGTGCCGACATAAAAAACGTGCTGCAATTTGAACGGTTTTTCCCCAAGGCTCACACCATTCTCCTCGAAGAGAACTACCGCTCGACCAAAAACATCATTGGCGCCGCTAATGATGTGATTGCAAAAAATCGCAATCGCGTTGAAAAAAATGTCTTCACCACCAACGAAGAAGGTGACAAAATCACCCTCTATGCCGCAATGAACGGGGGAGATGAGGCAGAGTACATCGCCCGAACGGCCAACAAATTAATTCAGGGTGGTATTTCACCAAGCAGTATTGCGGTACTGTATCGAACCAATTTCCAATCGCGAGCACTCGAAGAAGCCTTTTTGAATTACGGGGTGAGCTACCAGCTCTTGGGTACCAAATTTTATGAACGAAAGGAAATTAAGGACGTATTATCCTATCTTCGTCTCGCCATGAATCCTGGCAGCACGGCTGACTTGGCTCGTGTCATCAATGAGCCACCGCGCGGTATTGGGAAGGTCACTATGCTCAAAGTGATTGAAGGTCGTCGAGGCGACCTTACGGGTGCCGCTTTAGAGAAGGTTACTCGGTTTGATGACATGATGATGGACATCGCCGCTGAAGCAAGAACTAAAAACCTCTCTTCAGCACTGAAGTTTATTATTGCCCGCACCGGTATGGAGACGGAATTCAAAAAAAGTGGTACCGACGAAGACCTCTCACGTCTTGAAAACCTGCGTGAGCTTGTATCTATCGCTACTCGCTACGACGACATGGACAATGAAGCAGGTATCGAAGCTTTTATTGAGACCGTCGCTCTCCAAAGTGACCAGGATGAACTCAAGGATAAAACTGAACAAGATGCCGTCCGCCTCATGACCGTACACGCAGCGAAGGGACTCGAGTTCCCGTATGTGTTTATTACTGGTTTGGAGGAAGGACTCTTCCCACACGAGCGCCTCGATGATAGTGGTATTGACCACGAAGAAGAGCGTCGT
>CALMKR010000288.1 GCA_937867625.1 uncultured bacterium
CGACATTCTTCGGTAACAAGAAATCACCCGACCGCTGTGAGCCGATGACTACATCCCCTGCTTTGAGGTTTATCATCGCATTTTTGTAGCTACTGGCTTTTTCAGGAAGCTTAAAGGCGAGGCGAAGTTCGGCGTCTTCAGGCGCAGACACAATCGTGAAGTACCGGCGAGTACCACGACTATCACTCTTTTTGTGCGGCACCATCCACTCGAGGTACTGTCCAGCCCTAAATTTAAATCCAGTCGGTTTTGGGAATGAGAATTCGTAAATGGACGAGGTGATTTTTCGGAGGCCGCCAAGCTTCAATATCAACTTTTGTCGTTGGGCAAATGGTGCGAGCGTTAGGTTACCAACCACCAGTGCTAATTCCGGCGAAAAACTCACTGGACCAACCGTTGGCAAAAATGCCACTACGGCCACAACTGCCGCATACAGGTAGCGGGTATCTTTTTGGCTCGGCATGGTAAACGGTTCCGTGAGCATAAAGAATCCCAAAAAGACATACGGATACGAAAAGAAGAACGTCGAGAGTAGTTCGGATATCAAGATTGGTTCTCTCCACATCAGGAGCATATAGATACCAAAAGCGACCGCCAAAAAGACGGCCACCATATCAAGTCGTTTAACCTTTTCGGCCACCAAAAGTCCGCCAATGATAATTGGTACAAACAATATAATTGATGCCACCCACCAGGTGCCGCCACCAAACCCAAACAGTGACCCAAGGACAAGACCAGCCGCCACCGGATTCACGAGATGCTGTTTTTTGTAGACAAAGACATACTTACTCGCAATCGCGAGTGCGGTAATGACCGCTGAGGCAAAGAGATCTGCCGGAATGGTTGATGGGAGAAGTAGCAATATCAGGATGAGAGCGGTAATAACCGATGAGTAATGTTGTATCGGTACTTTGGTGGCAAGCGCACAGATAGTATTAACAACTAAAGCAGTCACCATGATGACGCCAGCACTCAAAATCAGTTCGAGTGGCGTAAAACCAATGTAGCCAACAAACGAGGCGACCAGTGCTACAACGTAGATTGCCACGAGTACTTGCATAATTACCCCATACATTGGGGTGCGATCGAGGTAGAGTAATGGTAGACGTGTAACGTTTTGCATAAAACTTTGCATATATGCTTAGTATACATCTTGCAATAGCCGCGAGTTCAACTTACCTGTATACTTGTTTTGTTATTCTTAAAAGATATATCTATGCCAATAGTTCTTATTATT
>CALMKR010000289.1 GCA_937867625.1 uncultured bacterium
GAAGCATAAATGTTATCAACTGATTCATCGTCAAACGGTAAGGGACGTGTAAGGTCAATCATCACATCCGCTTCAGGTGTGTAGAGGTCTACCGATAAGTAGTCTTGTTTTCTTGAAGTGCCGCTTCCTAAATTAAGATTCATTTCTGCTCCACTGAATTAATGTATGCTAGCGATCTAACTTCTAGCTGCTCAATTGCTTCGTTCCTATACACGAAATAGGTGTAGTACGTTTTCTTAGTCCATAGCCAACCGCTAGTATGTTTTTCTTGAAATATCATCTATAACCCCATTGATTTCTTCACCCATTCAGGTGCGTATATTTCTTGATCGTCATCAAAAGGCTTTGTTGCAATGTTTGTTTGATATGCCGCTGAATCACTTGCGTCATCGTTTGCTGCTTTAGGAAACAGTTTTAACTCTTCTTCGAGAATTTCGCATTCATTCACGCCATATCGTTTAATGTGATATATCCCCCCCCTTTCATAGCGAGGCACTAAAGCCTCAATTCTTAGTTCTTTTTGTGTACCACCATGCTTCAATAGTTCAATTTGGATATACATACCGCGTATACGCATCTCTTCTTCAATAGAAACCATAAGCCCTTGTGTAAACTGGTTATCTTCAATGCCTATCTTGTGCAGGTTATAGCGAGTCCAATTAGTAAACATCATGTCTATTAAAGCTGTTGCAGATAACTTCTCACGGCTACTTATAAGGTTCCATTTATTATCAGTGTCTATGAAGTTAATGGTGTAGCCGACATAATCCTTGCCCTGCTGAATATCTTTTTTACCGCGAGGGTCAATAGTCATAATGTTTAAAGTCTGCTTAGATCGAACCTCATCATACTCACGATACTTGAACCAATCTTGCTTGAACTTACGATTCTCTTCGTCGACTGGTGTTTGTTGGTATAAGGATGAAAACTCATAGCTACCATGCTCCTGCTTCTTATTCATAAGTTTTTCAAGATTAAACTTATCAGGCCAAAGTGCTTCGCCTTCTTTACGTTGTGGCTCATCTTCAGTAGCTATAGCTTTGTACTGAATTATTTCCCAGTCTGTATATGGTTCACCCTTTGCTTTCGCTTCTGCTGCGTTCTTTAGTACTCGTCCTGCTAAATCATCTTCATGCCAACGGGTAAGAATGAATATAATCATCGAGCATCCCTCTTCACGAGTAGAAAAGGTTGATTGATACCATTTATGGCGAGAGTCTCGTATAACTGCTGAGTCTGCCTCTTCACGGTTCTTAAAAGGGTCATCAACTATACCGATTTTGAAGCCTCTACCTGTAGCAGAACCACCAACACCCATAGCTGTGTAGCTGCCACCTTCTTTGGATAACCATCTACCTTTTGCTTTTGCATCAGCGCGTAATCTTGTAGGGAACATAACTTGATATGCTGATGACTGCATAATGTCTCTAGTAAGTTGACCAAAATCAGTAGCAAGTTCATCTGAGTAGCTTGCGACCATAATGGGCCAGTCAGGTTGCTTACCTAGTACCCATGAAGGAAACTTTTGTGTTGCCATATCTGATTTACCATGACGAGGAGGCATGAATATCATTAGGCGCACATCCTCTCCTCTTTTAAGCTTTTCATATCCTGCTTCGAGCTTTACCGCTATTTCTTCGTGAAACCATTCAAGCTGATACTTTGGGTCAATGGCTATACAGTACTCTGCGAATGTACCGTTATCTGCTACATCTTTAAGGATTGCTGCGTTTTGCTCTTGCTCTGATAAGTTGCTCTGCTTGTTCTGCACTGACATCAACTCCTAGATTTACGTTGCTGTCTACTTGTGATTGATCGCGCCATTTATCTTTTTGCCTGTTTTTAAGCCAAAATATTGCTGCTGTAGTGTCTGGCGGGTAATGTTTAGTGATTGGTGTTTTTATAATTTCACCCTGATATTGTTTAATGTCTACATCGTCATGTTCATATCCAGTAGCTCGTTTAAATAATCTATCTGCAACCGTTGCATCTGCCATCTGTTTAGCTGTTTTTATGGACTCCGAAAATTCAATATGTTCTTTCTTCCATAGGTTGATAGTGCTCTCCGCAACTTCAAAAAAATTAGCTAAATCTAGATCGGTTGCTCCTAATAGACAAAGCTTGTAGGCTTGATCCTTATACTCTTCCGAATAGCTAGATGGTCTACCGACATTACTCATATCATCTCTGCTCTTTGGTGACGCGACATAACAATAACTTTTATGGGTAATTCGTATTTTTCAATTACCATTCCCAAAATATCGTTGTATTCGGTTGTTGCGATATATAGTTGATCGAAAGAATTATCATGTAGTTCTGCTAGTACTGAATATGATAAGAGTTGTGAGATACATCGAGATAAATCGGCGAAAGATTGTGTAGGGCGTTTACACTCAATCCCTATACGCCTACCACTTTGAGTCTCAACCATTAAATCTATTCGGGGTTTATTGGCTCCAAATGATTTAATACCGCTCATGTACCATTCACGCTTATGGCTCAGGTATCCATCATTTAAAATGTCATTACAGAAAAGGTGTATGTTGCATTCAATAAAATCAACAAATTCTTTTTCTGATTCCCACCCTGAATAATGAGTGTTAAAATCTTCTACAGTTTTGAACTTGAGTGGTCTACCGCCTGGATGTGCCATTAAAATTCCCTATAGCTTTCTACTGCTTCAGCTAAATGCACTCCAGCATTATTGTTTGCTCCTGGGTATAATTTTTTTATAACTTCAAGCTTTAAGTCTTGTTCTTCACCTGGAGGTGCAACTAAGCTAAGAACCTGCATCACTTCTGTGGATAATGGTATTCGTGAAACGGTTACTTTGGATTTAATTTTTTCAATTGTGTCTTCAAGTTTAGGCATCATACCCCCATCGAACAGTTATCAATGTAAATGGGAGGTGTATGTCACATACTTGATGCTCACGATACAGACCTACTCCAAACCATACCCATCTAC
>CALMKR010000290.1 GCA_937867625.1 uncultured bacterium
GGAAAGAGATGCTATCCAAGTCAGGATACCCTATAACCATAACTCAGGTAAGGGGTTATCTGTATTCTGCTAAACGTCGCATCTTTAAAGAAATAGATAGACACTCAAGGTCTTATGGAGAAGTAACTGCACAGGAGAAAGAGAGAGAAGAAAGCCTTCAACTGTACTAAGCAAAAAGCCCGGTTCAACCCAGGCTTTTTTTACGTTAGATACCTCCGAAACCTTCATCCCCAAGGTTGTGAGGCCAACCCTGCTCTTCTTCTGGGCTGTATGTCATCTGATCTAGTAATTCAAACTGTCCAGTTACGCACATCCAAGCCGTATGAGCAAAAACGACGCTATGGAACCAGTCATCACACGCGCCATCATCTTTGCGATACAGTCTTCGTCCTGAAAGCGATTCTTCTTCGAAAATACTCAATGCGTCTGGCCAAAATTCAGCCATTCTTTCCCAAGAAGGCGTTTCGAACTTGTCTCTGCCCAATTTCATCTTCAAAAAGACCAAATCCATGATCTGTGAGCGGTCAGCAGCCAAATAACCACCAGCAGCGTCATATCTCAGCATTTTTTTAGCTGCACAGTACTGAATTGGGATAACTCGTTGGGGTCCGAGTGAATTCTTCAGTAACTCATACTGTAATTGACCTACACCACGGTCAGAACCAACCATGGACACGTTCCAAATGATAGCTAACTGTTCCACTCGACGAACTTGATCCAGGATGTCGATACCATTAAGTCTCTCGCTATGGAGTACATAGCACTTACCCATAAAGTCATAACCCAATATGGTTATAACCGTGTATGAGTTCACACCAGCAGTAATAGACCAGTCAACACCAAGCACAACCGAGGTTATTGCCCTAGCATCTTGAGGCCAACCACGATCAAACTCAGTTCTTGTAGGGTTGCAGCATAGCATAGCCTCACGCTGAGACAGGATACGACCAGCAATACCAGCAGCCAAGCCAAAAACCTCGTTAGCCAGCTTCATTGGAGCGTAGGTAGCAATGGCGTTATGTAACTCTCTCCACATCTTGGGTTGAATACGGGCCTCAAGGACATGACGTGGAATGTGAAAGGATAGGTGATCCTTTTGATTTGGGCGTGCAGCAACCCAACGACCGGTGGTTACATCTATTCTTCCAGAGCAATGTGAGCAAATAGGACCATCAGGCCCTTTACACATAGCCAAGCAAGTATCCAAGTTATCGGGAATGTTCCAACGATTACAGTGCGTGCATTTGATAGCCCACTCGCAGCCGGAGCCACGCTTAAACAAAACCTCAAGCGTGTTCAGCTCTGATTTGGCCGTGCCGTAGTGACGTTTGAAAGCATACGGTGAAGCAGCCAGTGTTTCATACAGAACAGGCAAAGCTTCAATAGCGCAGTCTTGGACCTCGTCAAAAGACATAGCATCAAGAGCAAGACCACGAACCCGGTCAGAATCTTGTTCTGTTTGAGCGTAAGACAAGAAGATCTTTGAGCCATTACTAAACTCCTTTAAGAATACGTTTGAAGCGTTCTTTGTATCCTTGAAATACTTATTCACCAAGGGTGAGTCGGCAAATGGGCCAAGGTATAGTTTAGAGAATCGAGACGCTTGAATAGCCAGTGGTGCAAGGTACACCGAGTTGAAATAAGGACGAGCAATTGACTTGGCAGTCAATATTGCACCAATAGATACGCTTTTTCCTATCTGTCTACAACATTTAACCGTAGTCATAGAAGCATCTGTATCGTATATCATCTCAAGCGGTTTGTAACCGCTAAGCGAAAACTTCTTACCTTTGAACTCCAATATCGAACGGGCAAGCTCAGACGTAGTCAGGCTTACTAGCTTATTCGATAGTTGTGTGGAATTCATAAGTATATTTTAACGTTCTTGCGTGCAGCTATTAGTCACCACATGTCTGGCCACCAACGATTACCTTTTGATATATTTTCTTTAGCTGGTAAAACTTGTAGGTTATGCTCACAATGTAGTCCACAAACATACTTACTTACGAGAGGTACTATGTGATCTACATGATGCCTCGTTCCTAGACATATGGTCTTTAATTCGCTAATGGAGTATATAACTTCTATCTTTTCTTCGTCTCTCCAAATAGGTAAAGCATTATCTCTATGACGGCCCCTCTTAACTCTCTGCCTAGTGCTATAAATTTTAGTTAACTCTTTATACTTATCTGGATATTTTGCTCTTGTTTGACGCTCTGACTCTTTAGCCTTACCTGGGTAAAGTAATCTATGCTTAGCTACGCTTAACCTCGTGCGTTCTTTAACCTTTTCTAGGTTAGCGTCTCTGTATTGTTTTTGAGTTTCCTTTTTACACTGTTTGCACCTAGGATATATGCCTCCCTTACCTAACCTAGTATTGCATTTATGATATTCCGTAAAAGGTTTTTCTATTTTGCATCTACAGCAG
>CALMKR010000291.1 GCA_937867625.1 uncultured bacterium
TTTTTTAGCCAGCTATTCATCAGACTGCAAAACCCCTGCATATGCTCGTTACGCACCGCTGAATTAGCCCGCATGATTCTTGACTCTTCAGCACAAACCATGCACCGGCGTACACCGCGTTTCTTACTGTACGCACTGATAGGCTTCTCTACGTCACACACAGAGCATACGCGCCCAACGGCAGCGGCTCTAGCAACGTGGTAAGCCTTGCTGCACAGATTGCAGTATCCGTCTGGTTTGAAGTTAGCGCGGTTCTTGTTTTCCTTGCACTTTGGGCATTTTTTCAGCATCGTACTCACGGCTTTAGTCCTTGCGCAGTACGCGCTTTCAAGAATCCGAATATGTGGGCATTGTGCGGGAAAGTCTCAGCGGCACAGTCCAGTGCGTTAATCACACTTTCGCGTCGAGTGTGACCTGTGCCAAGCACTGATCTGCGACCATTCACGCGGATTAAATGCTCATAGTCCCCCATGTAATTACTCTGCTTCTTTGTCATGTGATGCTCCTTTGCTCAGTTCAAACTCTGCACGTTTCAATGCAGCGAAGTCATAAAGCTCTTGCTTGGTGTCTACAGGAAACCAGACGGTAACCTCGGTAAGCCCTTTGTTCAATTGCTTGGCTGAATATCTCTCGACAGCTACACGCTGAGACAGCGGTGTTAGTGGTTTATTCGTCATCATCAATCGCCCATGTGCCGCACTCAATGTAATCCTCAAGTTTTTTCCATTGGTCAGGCCATGAGACTTCGACGATCTCACGAATATCCTTGCCGTTAACCATGATTTCCATTACCTCTACTTCATCATGGCGCGGGTTTCGTCTGGTAGCGTCATCACAAGGCGTTGCGTAAAAGCTTACCTGTGCGGTGCGATTGCCAAGTGGCGAAAGGTCTAGCTCAAAGCTGATAGTGTGCGGCGGTACTGATAACTTGAATGCGCTCATACAAATCCACCTGTTTGAGAAACGATACCAACGCACACAACCACAAGCGTAATAACGCAGAGGATGGCAACATAGCCAACGTATTCCAGAAAGGATGGCTGCTTTACTACAGCCGGTTTGTTTGATGGGTGCATATTGCGAAAATCGTGAGTGTTCATGTGTATCTCCTATGCCAGCAAGTTATCAATAGCTTCTTGTTTGGAGTGACCAAAAGCGACACGAAACCCGCCGTTTACTTTTGCATCCTCTGACTCAGCTCGCCAGTCATTTATACCATGTGCGATTTGTTGGTCGAGGGTAAGGTCATTAGCCCATGTGTTTTTGATTTCGTATACTTCGATGCTCATAGCCGTTCTCCTTTGTGTGTGTAGCCATTCTATCTAATCCGTTTAGGCGATATATCGTGGATTATACCTACTGATATTCTGTACAGTATCGAACTCTCAGGCAGCAATAATTGTACGCTGTCAATTGCTGAAATCCACTATAAAACAAGGCGTTTATTGTGTATAATTGCGTTGTGGTGATGGCTTCTCTTACTGTTTGGATCGGGAGTTCCTGATTGGCAGAACACCGGTTATAAGAGTTGCAACAAACATGGCGGTGAAATCCCGCGCCGGAGACATAACAGGCCACCACAACTAATTCAAGGCTAGTCCGAGGTGAAGTAAGGCTCCCTATTCTCGGATTACGGGAGCAGGCATATTGACCTATTGTGGTTGATTACCAGAGCTAGCTGGTGCATCAGTTAGTGCGAGTGGAGGATGCCCGCTCACCACTAATACGGCTTATAGCTCAAATGAATAGAGCATTGAGTTTCTACCTCAAGGGTTTCAGGTTTGAGTCCTGATAGGCAGTCCAATTTAAGGAGTATTTATGCTATCGCCACTATCAATACTCATCCTAGCTGGTCTAACTATAGCCGCTATATTGCTGGTGTCATTATTTCTGATGTTCATGGATGGCGTTAAACAATACGAGCATCCTGAGATGAAGCGAGAGCTGCATAGCAATCCAAAGGGAAAGGATGTGTTCTATCGCTCACAAAGTAGTGACGAATAGGTACATCCACTTATATACGCCGCCTGTGTAATGTCGAGAATAGGGAAAAGGAGAAATGCAATGCTAATCCTCACTAGATACAACAACCAGCGCATAGTAGTGATAGCGCCTGATAAGAGCTATCTGTGGATTGAGGCGCATGAATGTGGAATTATAGTTAGGGCGCAATATGGCGACTATACAATCCCGTTGCTTGATAGCGAAGAATGCGGTTTAGCAGGCGAGGAGATAGTGGTCACTCACCTTGAAACACGTGGCAAATCTAAGCCACAACACAGAATCGGGATAGACGCACCAAAGGACTATTTGATACTCAGGGAAGAATTGTTGAATCAACCACAAAAGGAAGCAAAGCCATGAAAAACCTACTCCTAACCATTACGCTACTTATCTGTGCATCGACAGTAACAGCAAGTGATGTAAAGCCTATCAAGCTATTTATGACAGACTATAAGTGCATGGGCGATTGCATGGCTAAAGGCTATGTGTACGGATATTGTCAGCGTATTTGCAGCTATTGATTTTATGGTATACTCACACAGAACAAACAGCCGCGTTAGACGCGAGTAGGTAGTGAGTGGCGAAAGATTCAACCACTATTAAGACAAAGAATAGACAGATGCGACAAGAGGCTATCCGTGAGCAATTATCTAACGGTGGTCATTTGCAGCATGTTGTTGATATTGCTAATAAATTGGCAGACGAGACTCTAGAGCTGGATAGCCTTATGATTCAGAGGCTTAAAGCTGCTTCTGATATTAAGTGTAAGCTGCTTGCCAAGTATATACCTGATCTGAAAAGCACAGAGATAACAACAGAAACCGATGAGGACGGAAAGCCAACAGGCATCCGCGTCATGTTTGTCAACCCTGACAGTAAAGCTACCAGCTAAACTACACGCTGTATTCTCTCCAAACTATGTGCGCTATCGTTGCGCCTATGGTGGAAGGGGAAGCGGAAAGACCATGGGCTTTGCACAGATGGCTATTGTGCGAGCTTATAGCAGCAAGGTTCGCATAGTGTGCGCAAGGGAGATACTTAACTCTATCCGTGAGTCTGTACACTCTGAGCTATGTTATGCGGTGGAAGCATTAGGGCTATCTGATTACTTCGAGTGCGGATCAACCTATATCAAGTGCAGGACAACAGGCAGCGAGATTATGTACGCAGGTCTGTACAGGAATCTTGACAACCTTAAAGGTCTAGGACAGATCGATATATGTTGGATAGATGAGGCGGAGAGCGTATCAGAAGCCAGCTATACAAAATTGATTCCTTCTATTCGTGCTGATAAGTCAGAGATATGGGCAACATGGAATCCAGAGCGCATAGATTCTGCCACTAGAAACCGATTTATTATTAACCCGCCTCAGTCGATTGCTATCACTCAGATCAACTGGCGAGACAATCCTTGGTTTCCTGCTGTTCTGGAAGAAGAAAGGATAGAGCTGGAGTCAAGGGATAAAGACGCTTATCTACACGTATGGGAAGGTCAGTGTACTACTCGTTCAGATGCGCAGATTATGGCAGGACGTTGGGAGATTAAGGAGTTTGACCATAACGACTGGTTAGAGAAGCCGTTATTCGGCGCTGACTGGGGATTCAGTATTGATCCTACAACGCTTCTAAAGAGCTATGTAAAAAATCAGTGTTTATGGATTACTGATGAGGCGTATGGTCGAGGCGTGGACTTGTTAGACCTTCCTGCCCTGTTTGATACTGTGCCAGAAAGCAGGCAGCATACAATATATGCCGATAATGCAAGACCTGAGACTATCAGCTATATGCAGGGCGCTGGGTTCAAGATTGTAGCCTGTGACAAGTGGAAAGGCAGTGTAGAGGACGGCATAGCGCATATGAGAGGCGCTTACGATATGATCTACATACACCCGCGCTGTGTTAACACTATCAGCGAGTTCAGCATGTACAGTTACAAGATAGACAAGCACACAGAAAAGCCTACCAGTGATATTATAGACGCGCATAACCACTGTATTGACGCTCAGAGATATGCGTTAGGCAATCGTATACAGAGAAAGAATGCCAAGCCAGTAGCCAAAGCCAGCGTGATTCCTACTAAACACCACTGGAATTAGTTGTGGTATCATCCGCCCGATTACCCATAACATTTGGAGTACAACATGGCAACACGATTTGACCCTAGCAACGTAGACACAAAGACTGGCAAGATGAAGCCAAAGCCGAAAGTCATTGTTGGTGTTAATACACCAGCAGAAAAGTATGTTCCGCCTAAAGCAGAGAAAACGGTGGTTATCACTGCCAAGCCTGTTAAGACAGCACCTAAGCCAGCTCCTAAAGTTGCTGCCAAGACAAGCGCAGGCGAAGGTATCCGCGAGGCTATTACTGCTACTAAACGGCGTGAGAAAGAAGCTGGTCTCGATTGATTACTGAGCGTTACGCGCTGATAACCGTTCACGGCGGCGCTGTTCATCCTTAATCACTTCGATAGCGTCGATGTAGTCGAATTGCTGGTCTTCCAGTTGCTCGGTAGTCCATTCTTCGATATTGGCAGAAAGCTCAGGACTTTGCAGGCTGGAATAAATAGACTCAGCTCCAAACAGTGCAAGGATAATAGTGAGTACGCATAAGGCTGTAACGGCTGTAGTTTTCATGGTATTGCTCCTTTGTTGTGTTGTAGTAACAGTAGCGCAGTAAAAAGGGGAAGTAAGTAAGTAATAATACGTAATTTTGTACCGATAAAAATTCTATTGCATAGTAATTAGGTATATGTCACTATTGCGCAGGTAAATATCAGGCGGTTTCGATGGCTAGAGTTGGAAAAGCAGAGCGACTACGCAAGATTCACTCAGAATCTATCAGAGCCTTCAATATGGTTCAGTCGTCTGTGCGTATTGAGCGTTTACAGTGCTTGGCTGACCGCCGATTCTATTCTATAGCCGGTGCGCAGTGGGAAGGATCGCTAGCCAGACAGTTCGAGAACCGCCCAAAGTTTGAAGTCAACAAAGTTCAGCAGGCTGTTTTCAAGATTATCAATGAATACCGCAATAACCGTATCGGTATTCGATTTATCCCCCGCGATGGCTCAAAAGATGACAAGCTGACAGATGCTTGCAATGGCCTGTACAGAGCTGACGAGCAAGACTCTACTGCCGATGAAGCGTATGATAATGCGTTCGAGGAAGGAGTAGCGGGTGGCTTTGGTGCATGGCGCTTACGCGCTGTGTTAGAGGACGAATACAGCGATAACGAGTATCAGCGCATCCGCATGGAGCCGATATTTGATGCCGACTCAACCGTCTTCTTTGACCGCGATGCCAAACGACAAGACAAGTCAGATGCCAAGCATTGCTGGGTATTAGTGCCGATGACATGGGATTCGTATAAGGATACTTATAACGATGATCCTACTACATGGCCTAAAGACATTCAGATGATTGAATTCGATTGGCAGATACCAAACGACACAGTCTATGTCGCTGAGTATTACAAGGTAGAAGCTATCAATGAGATGCGATATATCTATCGCTCTGCTACGGGCGAAGAAGACTTCTACGTTAAGGAAGACTTCGAGGAAGATGACCAATTGCTTGACAAGTTGCTAGCTACTGGCTGGGCTGAAGTAAGGCGCGAGAAAGTCAAGTGCAAGAAGATACACAAGTATCTGATGTCAGGCGGCAAGATTCTTGAAGATCAGGGATACATTGCAGGCAATAACATTCCGATTGTTCCATTCTTTGGCAAGCGTTGGGTAGTTGATAACGTTGAGCGCTGCATGGGTGTTGTGCGTCCTGCTAAAGACTCTCAGCGCTTGAAGAATATGCAGATCAGTAAACTCGCTGAAATATCTGCCAAGTCCACAGTCGAGAAGCCTATTTTTGACCCTGAGCAGGTAACTGGATTTGAGGTAATGTGGTCAGAGGATAATATTGCTGATAACCCGTATCTGTTGGCTCGTCCTATTACTGATGCTGCTGGTACTCCTGTTGCTTATGGTGCAACGTCTTATACCAAAGTACCTAACATCCCTCCTGCTATGGCTGCATTGTTGCAGGTAACAGATCAGGACATGAAGGACATTTTGGGCGCCACCGAGTCAATGGATCAGATGCAGTCAGGACAGTCTGGCGTTGCAGTAGAGATGGTACAAAACCGTATTGACATGAACTCCTTTATCTATATGTCCAACATGGGCAAAGCTGTCAAGCGTTCGGCAGAAATCTGGTTAGGCATGGCGAAAGAGCTTTTTGTCGAAGAAGGCAGAAAGATGAAAACCATGACAGAGCAAGGCGAAGTAGGCCAGCTTGAGATAAAGCGCCCTGTACTTGATCCTGCTACTGCTGCGACTGTGTACGAGAATGATCTAGGAGATAGTAATCTGGAAGTATACGTAGAAGTTGGGCCATCTTCTAGCTCACGCCGTAACTCTACTGTACGCGCTCTTACTATGATGATGGGCATCACGCAAGACCCTGAAGCGCTACAGGTTCTCGGCTCTATGGCTATGATGAACATGGAAGGCGAAGGCATTGAAGATGTGCGCGACTGGTTCAGACAGAAGATGTTACGCATGGGCGTTGTCAAGCCTACTGAGGAAGAGCAGTTGATATTAGACGATCAGAAAAAACAAGAAGCACAAATGCCTCCTGATGCTAACACGCAATTCTTGCTTGAATCGGCTAAGAAAGCAGGGGCGGACGCGCAATCAGCAGTGGCTAAAACTCAGCTAACAATGGCTCAGGTAGAGAAAACAGTTGCAGAGACCGATAAGATCGTCGCTGAGACTACGCTTGACGAGCAAGACAGCACCACTAAGAAGCTAGACAATCTCGATAGGGTAGATAATGCCATACGAGGGGCAACCGGCCAGCCTGAAATGGACGAGACCAAAGAAGGTAAAGAAGATGCAAATAGAAATACAGAACAATGAAGAAGATCAAGTAGTAACGCCAGAAGTAGTTGTAGAAGGCGAAGTAATTGAAGGCCAAGTTTTAGAGACTGAAGACGAGAATGCAGAGATTGTTATCTCGTTAGGTGATGAAGTTGTCACCCCAAAGCAGGAAGAGGATAAGACTCCAGCCCCTGAATGGGTTAAGGACTTACGCAAGCGCACCAAGGAACAAGAAAGGATTATCAGAGAGCAGCAGGCACAGCTTGACGCTTTAAGAATACCAGACCAGAAAGCAGCTCTAGGCAAGAAGCCGTCTATGAGTGACGATGGTATTGACTATGACGAAGACGCTTTTGCTTCTGCAATGGAAAAGTGGTACGACGATAAACGCAAGTTTGATGCGGCTGAAGCTGATAAGAAAGCAGAAGCGGAGAAAGCTGATCAGGAATGGGGCGAAAAGCTGCAAGGCTATCAGGATCAACGCGCTAAACTCACCAAGATAGAAGACTTTGAAGAAGCTGAGGCCGCTGTATTAGGCAAGCTATCACAGGTTCAGCAGGGGATTATTGTAGACTCTACTGATATGCCAGCCCATATTATCTATGCGTTGGGAAAAAATCCTGAGAAGCTGAAGGAGCTATCTGCTATCACTAATCCCGTCCGGTTTACGGCGGCACTCATAAGACTGGAGAGCAAGATGACAGTCAGCAAAAATAAACCTGCTACCGCGCCTGAAAAGGTTGTCTCTGGTAACTCAGCAGTCAGCGGTATCAATGACAAGACGCTTGACCGTTTGCGTGAAGAAGCGCAGAAGACTGGCGACTATACTAAGGTGCTTGATTACAGAAAACAGTTGAAACAGAAAAGATAGTAGTGTATATAGTGGTTTATACGAGTATCGCTAGCTCAAAATAGCAGATTGCTTTATTTTAGAGGCTTCCATCCAGCCCTGACAGGATGAGTTAACCGAGCCAATAACGGCTTATTTTTCTCATTTTGTCGAGGGTTTCATTATGGCTAACGCCTTTAGTAAAGAAGAAATTGTAGCATTTGAAGACATGCTTGAAGGTTTTAACGACGAGCTGGTTCTGTCACGTAACGTCAGCAAGTACACCACTAGCGATTCGCAAATGGAGCGTACTAACAACATCATCTGGCGGCCACAGCCTTATATCTCTCAGTCCTTTACTGGTACTGATCAGACCTCAAACTTCAAAAGCTCCACTCAGTTGTCAGTTCCTGCAACGTTGGGCTACAGCAAGTCTGTGCCTATCGTCATGACTGCTTTGGAATTGCGCGATGCGTTGCAAGAAAAACGTCTTGGTGATGCTGCCAAGCAAAAACTGTCTTCTGACATTAACGTTGCAATTATGAACGTTGCATCTGCTCAGGGTACTGTGGTTATCAAGCGCACATCGGCTGCTTCTGGCTATGATGACGTTGCAGCTTGTGATACTGCATTCAACGAGCAAGGCGTAGTGTCTTATGACCGTTATCTTGCATTGTCTAGCCGCGATTACAACGGCATGGCAAGCAACTTGGCTGGCCGTCAGACAATGAATGAGAAGCCTATCAATGCTTATGAGCGTTCACGTGTAGGTCTGGTAGCTGGCTTTGACACTTACAAGCTTGACTATGCAAACCGTCTGACTGCTGCGGCTGGTGGTGGTTCTATCACTATGTCTACGCTGGTTGGCGCTGCTAACTACTACGTGCCTAAAGCAACTTCTACTGCTGCTGGTACTGGTGAAGTGAGCAACGTTGATAACCGTTATCAGACTATCACTCTCAGCTCTAACGCTTCTGTTGCAGCTGGTGATTGTTTCACTATCGGCGGTGTTGAAGCAGTTCATCACATCACTAAGGGAGGCACTGGTCAGCTTAAGTCTTTCCGTGTTATCTCTGTTGGTGCAGCGAACACTGTTGTTATCAGCCCTCCAATTATCTCTAACCAAGGCAACACAACTGCTGAGGCTGAGTACAAAAACGTTGACGTAACTCCTTCTGGAACAGCTCCAATCGTGTGGCTGAACACTGTTACTGCGGCTATCAACCCGTTCTGGCAGAAAGACGCTCTTGAGATTTTACCGGGTCGTTATGCTGTACCTTCTGATGCTGGCGCTGCTGTTATGCGAGCTACTACTGACAACGGTATCGAAGTTGTTATGCAGAAGTTCTATGACATCAACACTATGAACGTCAAGTTCCGTTGGGACGTGTTCTTTGGTGTTGTGAACAAGCAGCCTGAAATGTCCGGCATTATGTTGTTCAGCCAGACCTAATAATTGGGGAGGTTATCCTCCCCTTTCTTTTTTATAGAGGGTAAAAATCATGGCACAAGTTATTTATGCTTACGGCTCTACCGAAGTAACGATTGCAGCGGCTGACAGCATTGCTGTTTATGCGCCCGGCTCTGCTCAAGTCTATCTTCGTGTTGGCTATCCTAACGCTCCTGCTACATGGTCATTGATTGGCACTGTAACTGGAGGTCAAACTGTATTTGGAGCGTATGCTTCAGGTGCGGTGGTTCGCATCGACAACATTAGCGAGGCTTCTGTTTCATACGCTACTGGCACAGCTCCTGTTGTTGCTATCAATGCTACTGAGAAGAATGCTCAGGGCGCTCCTACAGCGATGACTACTGCTGCTTCTATCACACCTACAGGTTTGTTGAGCCGCATTATCACTGGCACTCATACTGCTGGTGCAACTGTTGCTTACACATTGCCTACAGGTACTGTGTTGGATGCTGGTACTGACATTGATGTTGGTCAGGCTGTGGATTGGGTTTTAATTAACCTGTCTGCTGCTGCGTTGGATACCATTACTGTGACTGCTGCTGAAACGCACACTATCGTCGGTAACCCGATTGTACAGTCTGCTCATAGCTCTACAGGTGGAATCTACGGTAATAGCTCACAGTGGCGTACTCGCAAGACCGCTGCTAACACGTTTGTTTCTTATCGTATCGCGTAATAAGTGCGGGGGTATAACAGCCCCCTATCTTTTGAGGTAATTATGGAATTTCCTACACTCGTATTCAAGAAGGGTGGCGCTCACCAGAGAAAGGGCGGCACGTTTTCGTATTTAGGCATTAACGATGCAGAAGCGCTAGAAGCTGCTTTATCTGCTGGCTGGTTCAAAACAATTGAAGAGCTTGATGTTCCTGTTGTTGTAAAGGTAGACGAGGATTCGCCCCCTACTCGTGAAGAATTGATTGCTAAATGTAATGAGTTAGGTATCAAGTTTCACCACAAAGCAGGCAACGATAAACTTGCCGCTTTGATAGAAGAGGCTTTGAAGTAATGGGGTGGACTAAGCGCCAATTCGTACAGCGAGCTTTTGAAGAGATAGGACTTGCTCAGTACGTTTTTGACTTGCTGCCAGAGCAATTGCAGTCTGCTATCTATCGCCTTGATGCAATGTGCGAAAGCTGGAACGGTTTAGGGATTCGCTTAGGTTATCCGATACCGTCTAGCCCCCAGTACGCTGATTTAGATGAACAAACAAACGTACCAGATTGTGCTAACGAGGCAATCTATACCA
>CALMKR010000292.1 GCA_937867625.1 uncultured bacterium
GGTTTGAAGAAGACGATGCCGTGTATTCTGATGAGTTACCAGTGATGCCGAACTCTGAGAGGGCAAAGTGATCCGCACCAAAGGTCTTAATCATGAGACCGAGTTTCGCCATGTCTCCAAAGATGAAACTCTCTCCACTGGCGGCAGTCTGGGCGTAGACGTTGGCATAAAGGATGTCGATGTCTCCAAGACCAGCAGAAACCCATAAGTTGAACATGGTTCCGCCTGGGTCGTAGGTTGAGTAGCCAATCTTCTTAGCGAGTGGGTAGACGGCTTTTACATCGGTTGCCAATGCTTTGAGGTTGGCGATGAGCTGGGTCTGGGTAAGGGTAGTGTTGTCGATGTCGCCTTCGATTTCGTTACCGATTAGATAGACGTCGAGAGCCATACCCTGAGCCTGACAATATGCAGCGTCTTGGAGGACTTTAGCTCGGTAGTCTGTCCACACCGTTGAGGTGAATGGAGCGGTTGGACTACTAGCGGGGCCGTGAACTACAGTGAAACCAGCGTCAAGGAAAGTCTTGGCGCAGTTTCTCCACCAGTCAATACTCCCTTCGATGGCAATTTCTGAGCCTGGAGTATAAGTACCGACCGGGAAGTTTGAGAGATGAGGGCGGATGGTTGTGAGACCGATACTCTTAAAGTAAGCGATGTCACTCGCCCAGTTTACCTGCTTTGATTTGTAGTTGACGCCAAGTCCTGACCAAACCATAGACTAATCGTAGGTTACAGTAACATTAACGTCTGCGGTTGTAGTGAAACCTACATAGAGACCTGTTGCAAGCTCACAATCAAAAGTGACGGTGAAGGGTGTGAATGGGGTGGTCGTAAAGGTATGGTTGAAGATTTGTGTACCTGACTCTGCGGTGTTGTTGTAGAAGATAATGGAACCTGCTGTTGGAGCGGCGTCGTTACATGAGAAGGTTGCCGTGTGAAGACGGGTAACGCCTGTTTTCACGAGGTTGTCTGCGGTGAGCATGACCACGTTGTAGACCTGCTGTACCTTTGTTACGTCATTTTGATAGTCTGCTCCTGGAGTAGCAGCTCCCATTGTTACCTTTGTATTTCCTAGAGAGTCTGCTTGTGTAAAGCGTTTGTCGCCTTCTTGAGCCGCTATTGGTGATGCTCGATATTCTGTTTGCATATAATTGTTTTAATTTGATTTGTCGATTAAATTTTGTCTACCCATGAGCATAACGAGAACGTCTGTAACTTCTCTCATTGTGGGTTCTTTGACAAAACCTGTTTTATCTTTGTGATAGAGAACTATTTTTTTTACTGAATCAATATTGGACATATTGTATTTACATTATACCATACTAGGCACTGAGAGAAACGGCGTCCTTAGCTGCCTTTTTGATTTGTTTAATTAT
>CALMKR010000293.1 GCA_937867625.1 uncultured bacterium
CCAGTCAATGATGTTCGAGTGTTTGGAGAAATTCTCTTTCTTCTTTTATCAGGAGTTGGTGTAGGGTTTTCTGTTCAAGGTCAACACATTAATTGTTTACCTAAGATTCAAAAGCCTAGAGAAGAAGGATTCTTTGTTGCTCAGGATAGTATTATGGGATGGGCACAGTGTGTCGATCTTTTGTTTGATGCGTATATGCTTGGTCGTGTACGTCCACGTTTTGACTTCGGTGACATTCGTAAGAAAGGATCTTACCTTGTTACTACAGGAGCTAAGGCCCCAGGTCCAGAGCCCCTTAAGAAAATGCTTGAACTAGTTGAGGAGAAATTAAAGAATGCCATCTCAAGAAGGCTTAGCCCCTTGGAAGTTCACGATATTATTTGTATCATTAGCGATAGTGTGTTGGCTGGCGGTATTCGGCGCGCAGCACTTATTAGCTTGTTTGATCGAGACGACAAAGCAATGCTCACCTCTAAGCATGGAGATTGGTGGAACACTGCACCATGGAGAGCCCGTGCTAACAACAGCGCCATCCTTCCAAGAAGTGAAGTAACTAAAGAAGAGTTCGATTATATCTATTCTATGTGCAAAGATAGTGGAGCAGGTGAACCAGGCTTTAGTTGGACTAACAATAAAGATTGGGGATACAACCCTTGTCATGAAATTAGTTTGAACCCCAGTCAGTTTTGTAATCTTACTACGATTAATCAAACCGGCATTACTTCAGAGAAAGATTTTTTAAATAGAGTTTATGCTGCAACGCTCATCGGAACATTGCAAGCATCCTATACAGACTTCAGTTATCTTCGTCCTATTTGGCAGGAGACTACAGAAAGAGAGGCATTACTTGGTGTTAGTTTTACAGGGATTGCTGACGCTGGCAATATTATTAACAATGATCTATTGGGCAAGGGGGCTGCACTTGCTCTTGAAGTTAATGAAAAATACGCAAGGAAATTGGGAATCAACATGGCAGCTAGGACCACTACAATTAAGCCCGAAGGAAGCAGCTCCTGTGTTCTTGGGTCCGCTAGTGGTATTCACGCTCGTCATAGCGATTACTATATCCGCCGCATTCGTATGAACAAAGATGATTCTCTTGCTGTGTATTTAAGAGGAGTTATTCCTGATCTTGTAGAGGATGATAAGTTTTCTTCAACAGGAGTAGTGGTATCTATTCCACAACAAAGTCCTGTCGGTGCGCTCACTCGACATAATGAAACGGCAGAGAGTTTATTTAAGAGAGCCATCAGCTATAATAAGAATTGGGTCAGTGGTGGATATAGAAGTGGTGACAATCAACACAATGTATCAGCAACTATCAGTGTTAAAGATAATGAATGGGACAGTCTTCGTGATCTTATGTGGAAACATCGAAAAGATTATGCGGGCATCAGTCTTCTCCCCTTTGATGGAGGAAGTTATCAGCAAGCACCCTTCGAGGATTGTACAAAAGAAGTTTTTACTGAAATGTCTGCGCTTGTTAAGGAAATAGATTTGAAACAAGTGCGAGAAGAGAATGATAATACAAATCGCGTAGAGCAAGTAGCTTGCGGTGGAGGAAGTTGTGAAATTGTATAGCAATTGGTTGAGTATTAAGTCTGCGGTAGTGCGCCCCGTGCGTGGATCGCTCTCCAGCAGGGGGTTATTAAGTTGAAACTTTCAAAAAAACAAATTGCACAGATAAAAAATTGGGCTGAGAAGGGAAATGCGCGGCATTATGAGAAACCCTACTGGCGTTTGTACACAATGCTACTTCGTCGCGCAAGAAAAGCGGGATTGCCCGTCTCATTAACCTATAAACAGTTCCTAACCTTCGTTGAGAATGAAGGGTGTCACTATTGCGGAGCAACCCTTCGTTGGGTGAGACATGGTGACAGTGCTACAGCAGTAAACATTGATCGAAAGAACAATAAGTTTGGTTATTCATTAAAGAATTGTGTTGCTGCGTGTACTCGTTGCAATATGTCAAGAGGAAATCGTTTCACTTATGAAGAATGGGTAGAGATGACTAAGGTTATTAAAAATAAAGCTTGACAAAAATTAATTTCCATGTATACTTAGACGTGAGGGTTCATGAGCACAACAAGCATATACGCATTAATAGATCCATCATCTTATGATGTAAGATATATTGGAAAATCCTCTAATATAAAATTGCGTATAGCAAATCACTTATGTTCAAGTTCACTTAAAAAAAACACAAATAAAAATAATTGGTCAAAGAAACTAAAAATTAAACGAATAGATAAAATTTTGAGCGTATG
>CALMKR010000294.1 GCA_937867625.1 uncultured bacterium
GCGGCAGATTACTACGGTGGTGCAGGCGTGAAGAAAGTCCGCTGAGGATAATTCTCTGGCGGGCTTTTTTCAAAGGTGTAATTTTTCCATCATCGCCGTGTATTATGGTGCTTATCGTAAACTGGTGCATCATTGTTATGCACCGTTTGTTTTTTAGATAGACACCTATGGAGGTGTCTATTACACGTTAGGCATAGAGAGGCGGGTATGGCAGAAACTGAGTATTTGACATTATTCTCAAGAACTGGACAGCTACAAGTGCATGTGAAATTTAAAGATTTTTCTGGCACTGTTGCGTCGCTAAGAATGAGTCCCGAAGAGATATTGAAGTTAATCTCACCCATTGATGGTCAATTCCTCTGCAAGATGTCTTTCGACGAATGGTCGTTTGAAGTCTATAAGTATGAAATCGATCCGTTGAACAAAGTGGTCACCATACACGCTCGACCGGATGCAAAAGTAACTACTGACTAACAAAACTGAGCTTGATCGTTATGCCGCACAAAATGACTCCCGAACAGCTCGACTTTCTTGAATACGAATTCACCACGTCGTCGATGCTTGCAGCGTTGGCTACGAGACGGAAAACTCACCCCATGTACGCCGCAGCCGCAACTGATTCAGAGAGAGTAGCGGTAAAGCAATGGTTGCGGAACTACTTGGTGCAACTCGGCAAGCGACACCAAAGTCGAAGTTTAAGCGAAGCCGAGCATTTGCAAGAAATATGTACACTTGTTGCAGAAACGAGCGAGACCCACGCTAGTACGCTGCATCAAGGAAGATTTCGGTTCGGCGTAGCTCAGAAATTGGTCAATCTATACCTCAAATATCTATGGACAATCGGGGTTGTCCGTACCGTTCACCACTGCCCGCTGGATGGAATCATCAACGCCGAAGCCAATCTGGGATATGTTTGGAATACCAGCGACTCTGAAACTGAATACTTGCAGGCTATATCAAAGCTTCGTTCCCACGTTGACGGAGAGCACCTTCAAACTTGGGAAATCCGCACTTTTCAGGTGGTGCGCGGTGCGGCCTAACCCTTCATTCAAGCGGGACGCCTACGGCGCCCCTTACGAAAGGATTCTCCGATGTCAACATTAAATCTCGGCGACGTTGTTCAACTCAAAAGCGGAGGACCTCAAATGACCATCGCAGATATTGGAGATTATTCAATTATTGGAGATTATTCAATTGATGAGAGCGGGGAACAGAGCGCCAAATGCGTTTGGTTTGACGGCAAAAAACAAAATGAACACGTTTTTCCTCTGCACACCCTAAGCAAGGTTGGCTAACCCAGCGTTCAAGCCGACCCGCATATTGCGGGCGGCTTACCTTGTTCGTTAATAGTTTGTGCATCACACAGTGGTTACCGTTAATGGTGTGCAGCATTATTGTGCGTGTGCCTTGTGCGCTTCCATATAGGAGCGCAGAACGGCATTGATGCGGGTTTGGTAGCGTTTTCCGGTGTGGCGAAAGAAATCGAGAACGTCCTCATCAAGACGTAGCGAAA
>CALMKR010000295.1 GCA_937867625.1 uncultured bacterium
AGCCCCTCTAAGTGGCACCTGAATACAAACGGGCGGAACCTTCGGTTCCGCCCGCTTTTGTGATAGGCTTTTTGTATGGAAAACTCCAACAACCAATCCGAAGATTCCAGCCCAATAAGTTTTGTCGGTACAGGTTTTCATGATCTTTCTCCATTTTCTGCTCATGAAATTACGGTCGATGGAATTACTTGCAAGACACTTGAGCATGCATATCAGGCACTCCGCCTAAAATCGGGTCCGGAGCGCGACGAAGTCTTGGCTGCTCGTAGTCCTATTGAAGCTTGGCATAGGGGTCAAAAGTATAAACATAATTCAGATCTCCAAATTCCTGATCATGATAAATATATGTTTATGGAGCGACTGTGTCGTATCAAGCTGCAGCAACATGATGATGTTAAGCAGGTATTATTAGATTCGAAAGAACGTGAGCTTGTGAAAGTTTCCACAACTGACTACTACTGGGGAACAGGTGCCGACGGCACTGGCGAAAACCAGCTTGGCAAGATTTGGATGAAACTCCGAGATGAGATACAGTAAACCTATGCAATTTCACGTTATTACTATTTTCCCAGAGGTCTGTGCAGCGTACACAAGTGCGAGTGTGCTTGGGCGTGCCCAGAAGGCGGAGAAGGGCAAGGGTGCCAAGGTGAAGGGGAAACAAATTGATGTTTCGTACTATAATCCTCGCGACTTTGCGACTGATAAGCACAAGAAGGTAGACGAGCGCCCGTATGGTGGTGGTCCAGGTATGGTGATGCTCGCTGAACCAATTCTTAAGGCCTGGGAGAAAGCAGTGGGGAAGAAGACAGCGAGTTTAAAGAAGGGGAAGGTGAAGACCCTGATTATGTCGCCGCGCGGGACGATGTTCACGAACGAGCTCGCTAAACAGTGGGCGAGTGACTACGACCACCTAGTCCTCATCTCTGGTCGCTACGAGGGGATTGATGCGCGGGTCAAAGAGATTCTTGGTGCCGAGGAAGTGTCAGTTGGGGACTATGTGCTTACTGGCGGCGAACTACCTGCACTCACGATCATCGACTCTGTCTCGCGCCAAATCCCAGGCGTCCTTGGTACCTTTGAATCGCTTGAGGATGAGCGACCGACCAGTGGCGTAACCTACACCCGTCCTGAGGTTCTTACCTACAAAAAGAAAAAGCACCCGGTACCTGAGGTACTCCTTAATGGAAACCATGCCGAAATAGATAAGTGGCGTAGTGGTTTATAGATTTCTGCCAATCTCTCAGGCTATATGTTGGATTTGGGGAAAACCTTTGACTTTTCATTTTTTTTTGGTATTATATATGTATACCCTCCAGTCGCTTCGGTGACTGGCCGCAAACCCACAGTCGAAAGACTGTGGGTTTTGCTATGATATTATGTGTACATGAAAAGAGTCTATGTATATATTGATAGTTTCAATCTTTATTACGGAGCTTTAAAACCAAACCCCAGCTATAAATGGTTGAATGTTGAGAAATTGATATTAGCATTATTGCCGAAAACTGGTTATAAAATAGAAAAAATTAAGTTCTGTACAGCTAGAGTTAGTGCGTCAGATTTTGATTTAGATAAACCAGTTCGTCAAAACATATACTTCCGAGCACTCGCAACTATTCAAAATTTAGAATTTGTGTGGGGAAAATATAAGGCTAAACCTATCAGGATTCAAATTACCAAGGATGTAAAAATTCAAGGTAAAACTTTTGAGGAAAAAGGAACTGATGTAAATGTTGCAGTTCATATGGTAAATGACGGATACCGAGACAAGTATGATGTAGTAGTTTTGGTATCTAATGATAGCGATATTGCAGAAGCACTAAAGATTGTAAGAAATGAGTTAGATAAAGAAATATGGTTAATTAACCCTGGTCTCGACAGTCCAACTACAAAGTCGTTATCCCAGTACTCAAATGAGGTACGCAAATTGAGATTCTCTAATATTAAGGATTCTCAGTTCCCAGGGATACTTATTGATACTACGGGCACATTTCATAAGCCAAAAACATGGTAATTTCAACTCAACCAGTTTCACCATTGCTATTTTTTCAAAAATCCGTATAATACCCCCACAAACGCAATCTCGGGTGAGTTCTGATTGAGAGAT
>CALMKR010000296.1 GCA_937867625.1 uncultured bacterium
AAGCGACCCTGGTGGAATAACGATTACTTCGATACCCATAGGGAGACTTTCCATCTGCACGTAAAAGGTGTAGATAAACATTCGCCACCATAGCATAGTGGTAGTGCAAGGGATTGCAAATCCCAAGGCCTCGGTTCGATTCCGTGTGGTGACTCCAACTTTCAGAGAGGTGATTATGGTCGTATGCTGGAAGACGGCTAAAAGAGAGGACATACCTTTAGGTGCAATGTCCTTAGCTCATATCACGGGTTGCATCTGGGGCCTCGAAAAAGATTGTCTTTGGCTCGATGGGTGCAACGGGTTTTCAAACAAAGAATGGCTCATGATTTTCAGAGCCGAATTAACAAGGCGTAATAGGTTTGCATAGATCATGAACAAGCTTAAAATTTTTTGGGCCTGGACCAATACCCAGAAATGGATAAAAGTCCCGGTGGTCCTGCTCATCTTGATAGCCAGTCCTGTCTGGGCCTCAGTCTTCTTTATATGTTCCTTGTTTTTCATGGCCATCTTTGAATTCTGCGAATTCCTCTACGAGGCGTACAGCGACATCATGGATTTCATCTGGCCTGAAAACTAGGCTATAATCATGGAACAGCAAACTCCAGAACAGATGTGGGATGCCTTCGTAAAACATCTCAACGAAGTACAACCTATAAAGGCAGCTCAACGAGGGGATCCACCATTACCTCATAAGAACTTTCTAGGTTCCATCAGCGTTTACAAGAAGCTGTTCTTGGACGCAAACAAAACACCGGGTCTCTAGCTCAGTTGGTAGAGCGGCTCCTTTACACGGAGTAGGTCGGCGGTTCGAACCCGTCGAGACCCACCATTTTAATTGTATCTTTGTCTAGTCGAGGTTTTATTTCTTGCTCTGAAGTTAATAGTTTCAGAATGACAATTGGGACAAATTACTTCAAGATTCTCTTCTAAGCAGTTTTCTGCGTTACCATCTATATGATTTATTTCTACGAGAGGTAGATTATCTATAGGATGTCTTTTACACCAACCACACTTGACACAGGAACTATTATGCTTATCTAGCATGTATCTCCTAAGCCAAGACTTTATCTGTTTCATTTTACCGGTGTAGCCTTCTACTTCTCCAGCTTTCCAGGACTGAATTAGTCTAAGGTACTGATAATCGTGTTGACACCTATTGCTGCAATATTTCCCAGCATTATTCTTGGCGTGATTATCTATTCTTATGCTTTCAGTACAATGTAAACAGGTATAGTTATTTCTTAAAGTCATTAACGTATTATACCAAACTGCCCGTAACTCAGTTGGATAGAGTAACGGACTTCTAATCCGTAAGTCGTGGGTTCGAATCCCTCCGGGCAGACCAACAAATCAAGGAAAACACATGTACTCAAAAGAATTTGCTCGCAACGATGCGATGCCTGACGGCCCTAAGAAGCCAGATCCTAGAAAAATGAAACTTACTCTCACTTTGATAGTTATGGCACTTTTCACTCTACCCTGCTACTACATCATCATGTGGTGGATTCTATCTACTCTGAATGCTCCAATGTGGATTTTCATCCTGTTCGGGGCATACATCACGGTAGGTTACGGGTTCAATCTGTACTTTAAGTGGATTCACGAAGAACTGGAACAACAGATTCGTGTCGATGCTGTTGAGCAGTTCAAGCAGGACTGGTACAGGAAATACGGATTCTGAACATGGCCGAATTTCAACCTGAATTGGAAGACTTCCTTCGTGCTGCAGGTTTTGCAGTTCAAGGAGGTGCTCATTCCGTAACTCCTGTAGAAGAAGTCCCTGAAATTTCGTTAATCTACTGGGGCATTTACAAAGCCTGGAAGGAAAACGGGGAACCTACACTTCATGGGGTCGGCTGGCATGGTGAGGGTCGTGCTTCAACCGCCATCGTAGAATTCCTACCTCAGGGTACCGAGGAAGGTGCTCCAATTCGCTTCAGAACGGCCTCAGGGCGTCTGTACGAACTCAAGGGTAGGCCAGGTATCAACCCGGACGCTTCGTACGTCTGGGGACGCTGGAAGAACATCAACGGTATTGTTAAAGACGAGGACGTAAGTCATGAGTATTACCCACGTAAATAATGCCCAGATGATCCTAGACGGGATCTTGGATATTTTTGAGACGGTGGAGGAATCCAGCAATGGAAGGGCCTTCTACCCAACAAAGCTAAGCACATGTAGGGTCATGCATGGAGTAAAGCTTAACGAGCTTTTCGAAAAGGCTCGTAAAGAGCTTAAGAGGCCTATCCCACCTACCTTGGCCGAAAGAAACGCTGAATGGAACGGTTCTATCCGTGAAGACCCAGTACCTCTGTCCGAGGAGTTCCGTAACGGTGCCAAGGCAATGTTCGATGCTTTGAGTTTCAGAGCAGCGAACAACTATCACGAAAGGCCTGCAATGCAGGAAAAATGTGATAAGGAAAACGAGCTGATCGAAGCTTGGGCCTTGGATGCTCTGAAGGAAATAAGCCCAGATGATCACCGGGGCTGGATGGCGATAAACGATGCCTATGACAGCGGTATCCATCAAGGGAAGCTGACTGGCATGTTAGAAGGAAGGCTTGCGGCTCAAGAGCATCTCAAAGCTCTGGAGATCAGCAAGATGAACTTCTGGCAACGCTTGGTCTACGTCTTCACTGGGCAACCAACGAAGAAGTCAAATACCGGCACCTGATTTTGGTATAAGTAATATGTAGAGAAACATATCGTTTCTTTAGGGACTGTAGCTCAGTTGGTTAGAGCAGGGGACTTAACGTAATTTCAGCTAAGGCAAACTTATCTTCAAAGTGGTGAACCTCAGAATGGCAGTTATGACAGAGGAGTTGACATTTTGGCAATTCCAAAAGAAGACTGGACATAGTTGTATTGGCAAGTCGTCGGATGTCTAACCCGAAGTCTTTCCGGAATGGATCTAAGTGGTGAAAACACAAAGCAGCAATGTTTTTTTAGTACCCACAAAGTTCACTTTTACCACCCTTTAGTTGTATGATTTCTCCTTTTCGAGATAAATCTCTGGCTTGTTGTAATTCGTAATTTTGTAATCGGACATTAGAGTCTGCATTATGACATTTACGGGAACAATAGCGTGTCTGACGTCCTGTAAGGATTTTAGGACAGGAGGAACATATTTTGCTAAGCTGGACAATCATGGGTTGCCTTATAAATTATGGTTATGAAGAAATTCATAATTGTAATCAGTAAGGTAGAATCTGTCAAATTCGGGGAACGCTTAACTGCCAATCCCGAGCCAAGCCTAGTAGTAGGAAGGTGTAGAGACTAGACGGCAGAAACACGACAG
>CALMKR010000297.1 GCA_937867625.1 uncultured bacterium
GTCCCCAGCATTTCGACCGAAGATCAAAGCTTTACTTAAGCTTTGATCTTCGGAGAAATGCGGGGACAGCGCCCCAATCATCTTCATCATCTTCATCAACTGGATCTACTGGCTTTGGTTCGCGGCGAGGGAGCTCAGGCTTTGACTCTGGCATCATGTCTACCTTTGGCGCTGGAGCCTCTTCGACTTCCTGGCGACGTGGGTTCGTGAGGGAATTGAAGATACGACCACGGACTGGTTCGGCTACAGGCTCTTCCGCTTCAATAACCATCGGTGTTGGTTCAGCCATTGGTGCCCGGCGGGCAATTGGTGAACTGTGGTGACCGGTACTTTCTTCAGGGAAACCCGTAGCGATTACCGTTACCTTCACTTCGTTTTTCTTGAGCTTATCATCCTTGATGGCTCCAAAGATAACCTTGGCATGCGGATCGATTGATTCGGTAATAACCCGAGCGGCGTCTTGGATTTCGAGCATACCGAGGTCGTCTCCACCGGCGATCGCAAAGAGGACACCCTTCGCACCGGTGATAGAAACTTCAAGGAGTGGTGAATTGATGGCTGCACGGGCAGCTTCTTCGGCACGCTTTTCGCCCGCAGACACTCCAACACCCATGAGGGCTGAACCGGCGTTCTCCATGACACTTCGGATATCCGCAAAGTCGACGTTGATGATACCTGGCATGGTGATGAGGTCAGAGATACCTTCAACTGCTTGCTTCAGAACATTGTCACATTGTTCAAAGGCGCTGCGGACAGTGGTCTCTTTGTCGACAATAGCGAGGAGGCGGTCGTTTGGAATGGTGATGAGTGCATCTACTTCTTTCTTCAGTTCTTCGATACCTTGGAGAGCAAGTCGCATACGTTCCTGTCCTTCAAACAGAAACGGCTTCGTGACCACACCAACGGTGAGAGCGCCACTTTCGCGAGCGATCTTCGCCACGACCGGAGCAGCACCAGTACCGGTTCCGCCACCCATACCACAGGTCACAAAAATCATGTCTGAGCCCTTGATGGCATTGGCGATTTCTTCCCTGGTTTCTTCAGCGGCGCGACGACCCATATCTGGGTTACCACCAGCACCAAGACCGCGAGTGAGATTCTTGCCGACGTGAATCTTGCGCTTCGCCAGTGAGTGATGCAGGTCCTGCGCGTCACTATTGATCGCAATAAATTCAACGCCCTTTACTTTGGCGCCAACCATGTAGTTCACGGCATTGTTACCAGAACCACCAACACCAACTACACGGATGCGTGCGAATGACTCTACGTCTGTTTTAATTTGTTCCATAATAAGTTGCGACTAACTTCCGAATAAAATAACCAAACGATACCGCAGAAGGATTGGTGTCTAACGCACGTTTCCTCTAGGTGTCACCATCATACAGGGAATAAAACTACCTGTCACTATATTGACTATCCTGACTTTCGTGTTTTTGACTAACACAAAATTTTGTTATTTTGAAAGCCTAAATTGATCTTGTTAGTAAAAGTTTTGGTACGTATGTAGAGAGTTTCATTTTGAAATGAAATACAAGGCGCGGAACGAAAAAACCCCGACTGGGATGAGTATATCCAGGGAGGGGCTTTTTCGTGAACGCAACGCAGTAGTTCGTTCAAAATGGAAGTCTCTAGGGCAGGAATTGGGAGAGCCAGTCAAGAATAGTTCGTTTCGTCTGCTTCACCACCCCAATCGCCGTCGTCTCCTCTCCATCGCTCGCACCGAGCATACAAAGACCGTAGGCGACCGCCCAGGAGGCGTCACGGACTTTGGTGTTCTTACCGAACTCGAGAGTGGCAATGCGGGCGGGGAGGTTCAATGTATTGCGGGCGAGTTCTTGGATACCGATGGTAGTGGCGCCACCGCCTGTGAGGATGATCCCAGCTGGGAGGAGTCCGTCCTTTTTGAGCTTCTTAAGATGTAGACCAACTAATTCGAAAATATCTCCCAGGCGAGCATTGATGATTTCCTCGAGCTTCTTCTTCGGGATGGTGGTAGCTGTCATACCACCACGCTTAATCTTTTCGGCTTCTTCAAGCGGGATACGCAAGCCCAAGGCGATGTCGTTTGTGATATCATTCGCACCAATTGGGAAAACCTTAAGTGAGACGGGAGTCATGTCTTCGAAAACAACTGTTGAGACGGTCTCTGCACCGATGTTCGCGAGGATACAACCAGCACGACGCTGCGCCTTTGAGAGGATGACAAACGAAGCTGCCAGCGGCGAAGCCATCACATCCTCCACGTAGATACCAGTCCGCTCGACCGCACCGATGAGGTCGTTCAGGTGCTGCTCGAAGGTTGTGATAAACAGCGTGTCTACCTCGAGCTTGGTGCCGCGCATGCCCTGGGGCTTCCCTAAGACGAGCTCACCATCAATCCGGTAGCGTAAGGGAATGGCATGGATAATCTTGCGATTTGGGATATGGTCGATAATGCGGTCTTCGCTGTCTTGTTGAGCTTTCTCGATATCGATGCTCGTGATCTCCGAATCAGCCCGTGAGGTGATGACTTCGCCGGTTGAGACCACTTCATCGAGGCCTATGGAACCAATGGAGACGTAGGCACGCTTTACCTCGACACCAGCGGCCTTCTCCGCTTCGGCGACAGCACTGCGGATACTGCGGACCACATCGGTCTCACTGATGATGTATCCATTACGAAGCCCGCGACTCTCGGCAAAGCCGGTGCCAATAATCTGCGGGAGGCCACGGTCACCTTTGGTCTTTGGGACACGAACAATCGCCACCTTCACCTGGAAGGTCCCCACATCAATACCGGTGATGATATGCTCAGACATATATTAGGCGATGTCGTACTTACGGAGGTAGCGCTTTTCTTGTTTGTCCATCTCGTCACCATGATCAAGTCCCTTGAGGTGGAGGAGGCCATGGATAAAGAGGTAGGCGACATAGCCACTCTTTGAGAGGTCGTACTTGGCAGCTTCTTTGACCGCTACCTGGGGGCAGATGAAGATTTCGCCCGTATCATCGGTGAGCGGGAAGGAGAGGACGTTTGGGGTGTATGTCTTCTGGCGGTAGGTTTGATTTAGCTTCGCGGCGCGAGTTGGTCCGACGAACTGGAGTGAAAGATTGTAGCGCTTTCCCAAGATATCGTTTTTCATCGTTTCGTACTGAAACGTCGGGTACGACTTCACCGTGCTCGCGATCGCAAAGGTAGACATAGATACGTGTAGTATGCCATTTTTTTGTGGCTTTTATAAGGCCAGTCCTGTGAGTCACAAAAAAGCACCACCTCCTTTTGGGAAGTGGTGCTTTTTTGTTAGCCGCGGCGACCGCGTGTGCGTTCCTGGACCTTACCAAGCTTCAAGAGCTCTTCGTAGGTTTCCTTTTTCACAAGCTTCTTGAGGCGTGCGAACTTTTGGACGTTGCGACTCTTAATACGTGTGCGGTAACGACCACCACGAACTTTCTGAATAATACCTGCACCCTGAACACGCTTTTGGAAGCGTCGGATGACGTTTGCGCTACTTTCGTTGTTGTTTTTAGCGACTGCTACGTTTGTTGCCATATGTGGGCGATAGAATACCATAGTGCGCTTTATACTGCAAGGTTTCGGCAATCAAAATAAAGCCCGTCGGCCATAGGCCGACGGGCTTTATGTCCTCTAGGGAAGCCTTCCTAGACTCGTTCGGCTACTCCTACTCGCTTCAGGCGCTTTACGAGGGTATCGGTGGCGATAGCCTCCTGCTTGCGGGCGTCCATATCACGGAGGATGACGGTACCGTCAACAAACTCCTTTTGGCCAATAATGATGACATGCTTCACACCACGGGCTTCCGCATCACGGAGCTGGGCCGAGAGGGAATCGTTCGCGAGGTCTTGCATGATAGAGATACCAGCCTGACGGAGCTCATTGATGATCATGAGACTGCGTACCTTTGGTCCAAAACCAAGCTGAATGATGTACGTGCTTGGAGTTTCGATTTTGGCACGGGGGATGCGACTCGGCGCTGGTCGTTCGCTCAGGATAGCAACGGCACCAACGCCACCGGTCTTGCGCTTCGTCTTTCGTTCGAGGAAGGTATCAAACCGTCCACCACGGATAATGAGGGGAGCACCTTCGCTTTCGTTGCTGCTATCAAGTGAAAAGAGAGCGTCACTGTAGTACTCGTGGTGACCAAGCATCTTTGGATCAATTTCGTAGGCGGTCTCAGACATATCGAGGTACTCGATGATATCGCGGAAGTGCTTGCGACTTTGGTCACTGAGGTATTCAAGTGGGTTGGGGGTCTTGTACGCCAAATCATGGTTTTCTTCGATGAGGCTCTGGAGTGCAAACATAGCGTGCGTCTTCATATGTTCACGAGCGGTGGCCGGCATGAGGTCAACACGCTTGCGGAGGAAGTTGGTCAGTTCGCGACTATAGCGGGTGATAGATTCGGTGTCGCCGAGCGTGTTGATACGAACGACCTGGTCGGTGTGACCGAGCTCACTTGCGAGTGCTTTGGTGGTCTCGATGAGGATGGCTTCGGCAATACTCTTGTCGACATTAAAGATATGGAAAGAAACAGCGGTCTCGTTCGGGTCGGCGGTCACATCAACACTATAGAGAAATACCGGCTTACCAAAGGCATGGAGCCCGGCCTCACAGTAGGTGAGGACGGCACGCGAGAGGTGACCACCCACGGCATCGAGACCGTGATCAGCATCACTCATGGTATGCGAAAGTGGCACCGTGCAGTTGATACAGGCAGGGTCTTGGCGCAATGCTTCAATTGTTTTGAAACCAAAGTGTTCAGCGGTTTCAGCGGCAATTTTCAAAAACTCGGTTGGACTATGAGTGATGCGCATACGTGGTCTATATTATGGTGTGCTAGTAACGGCTTCGTACCTCGCTTCGCCAGGTAGGTAATCAAAGGTGTCAGGTGGGAAGAGGCGAACATACGCGCGTCCAATGATGCGTTCTTCTTGGAGTACACCCCAGACGCGGGAGTCTGAGCTCTGGTCGCGGTTATCGCCCATGACGAAGTATTCACGTTCACCGAGGACTTCGGTCATGTCGCTCTGGTTTCGCATACTCTTGATGTATGGCTCGTCGAGCACAAAGCCGTCCGGATTGGCTTCGTTTACGATAGTAACCATACTTCCTTCAATTTTGACCGTGTCGCCTGGCAGGCCAATTACCCGCTTAATAAAGAACTTTGAGGGATCTTTCGGATAGCGGAAAACGATGACGTCCCCTCGGTTTGGCTGGTGGAGTTTGTAGCTTACCTGATCAACAATGAGATATTCGCCGCTTTGGAAGGTTTCTTCCATTGAGGCACCAGACACGATGAAAGGCTGCGCCACAAAAAGGCGAATCGGAATAACAATAATGAGCGCAATGAGGGTGAAGCGGAAGATTTCGATTAATGGATGTTCACTCTGAGGGGGAATCACCACCGCATCATCGGGAGTAGAGATAACGTGAGGGGCTGGTGTACGAGAGAACAAAGACATAGTGGTGAATGATGTGCATCATTATACTCGATACAAAAATCAAAAACAACTTTTTTATTTTTGTGAGTGTGATTGAAAATGTGATGTGCTGACATGATACAATTTCTTGTATGTTCTACATCGTCGGGCTCGGTAATCCAGGAGCAAAATATCAGTACACTCGCCATAATATTGGCTGGCTCGTGTGTGACGTGCTTCTGACTGCCTTTGATATGCCTGAGGCAATGCCAAGCAAAAAGTATCTTGGTCGTATCAGTGATGGAATGATTGGTGACAGCGCAATCACGGTGCTCTATCCGGAGACCTTTATGAATAAGTCGGGGGATGCGGTCAAAAAGCTCGTCAAAAAAGGGGAGCACAACCAACTCATTGTCATTTATGACGATGTTGATTTACCGGCGGGGGATTTTAGAATTTCGTTTGGCAATGGGGCCGGCGGCCACAACGGCGTGACATCAATTATTGATACACTTGGCACAAAAGATTTCGTACGAGTACGAGTGGGGGTGGCCAAGAAGGGTAGTGAGACCGGGCAGGCGATTCGTCCAACGAGTGAGGAGCTGGCGCAATACGTCCTTGGCAAAATCAGTCTTGAAGAGAACGAAATCTACACCGCACTCTACCCAGTAGTAGTCGAGGCGATTGTCTCATTAGTGACCGAAGGGAAGGATAGAGCGATGAATAAGTATAATTAAAATATAACCAATTTTTTATAATTACGATTAAGGCGCGACATGAAGCCGCGCCTTAGGATTTGAAGATCGTTGAGGATGTTGCTACCAACCCCAGCCGCGATCGATGTAGCTCGAGCAGCCCCAGTCGCCGTAGGAGTTTTCGACACAGACACGGACGATCGAACCGCAGTCAGCATCGATCCACCAAGTGATTTGATCGTACTCGGCGTTGATGATGTTGCGCATGTTGGCATAGCCAGTGCCTGGCGCGCCGCAGTATTGCCGGGTGCCAGAGAAACCACGGTACGTATCGTCGGTGTTGTCGCCAAGGATCAACAGCTCACGACCGACTTCGTCGTAGTAGCTGGTGTCCCAGCCGCCTTCATAGGCGTTGACGGCCCCGCTTGAGAACAAAAAGAGAACAAGTGCCAAAAGTTTCTTCATCACGGCATACCTCCTTGTAACATGATGATTTCGCAAATATATACATATATGAATAATTTGTCAATATTGATGTAGAAACAACAAACCCCGCGCCAGAGGCGCGGGGTTTGTTGTGCGAGAGTAATTGCTTAACTCTGGGCTACGTCCTTGAAGGTCAGCGTCATACGCTGTTCTGATGGCTCAAAGAGCGCAATCTTGAACTTGTAGACTCCACCGAGAGAGAGGGTAGCCTTCATCTTTTCTTCTGATTCGAATTCAGAGATGTGGACGAGACCAGCCACACCTTCCTGGATAGAAGCCAGCGCACCATGCTTGTTGTACTTGATGACAACACCTGGTACGACCTGATCCTTAGCAAACTTGTTTGCGGCATCAGTCCATGGGTTTTCACGGAGTTGCTTAATTGAGAGAGAAATCTTGTCGTCCTTCACTTCAATCACCTTAACCTTGACCTTGTCACCTACCTTGTAGAGTGAGCGGGTGTTCTCAACGAGACCCCAATCAAGTTCAGAGATGTGAACGAGACCTTCAAGACCCTGTTCAATCTTCACGAAGACTCCGAAGTCGACAGCACCAGTAACTTCTCCAGAGAGAACATCACCTACTTCGTACTTGCCAACCTTCTCGCCCTTCTCTTCACGTTCCTGGTGACCCTTTTCTGAGAAGATGAGCTTGTGCTCCTTCTGGTCAGCAGTGATCATCACGACAGAGAGGTGCTTACCAATGAGTGAGTTAAGCGCCATAAGGATCTTGTCCTTGTCGCCGTTATCCACTCGTGGGTAATTGTCCGGTCCAAGCTGTGACGCTGGGAGGAAGCCCTGGATACCCTGCCATTCCATGATAAGACCACCCTTGTTGGCCTCCTTCACTTCGAGACTCATAACAGTACCCTTCTTCACCGCTTCTTCGGCATCAGCCCAGATGAGCGCCTGACGAGCTTCCTTGAGTGAGAGCTCGATGTACCCATCCTTGTTGTTCACATCAACAACCTTCGCAGCGATGGTGTCTCCAACTGAGACTTTGCGGAGGATGTCGCGAGCGTTCATGTACTCACGGCCAAAGATAAGACCAGTACCAAATGGTGCGAGCTCGACATAGACGCGAGCACGACCGATAGCTGATACGGTACCTTCTACCAAAGCGCCTTCTTTTGGCGACGGAGGAATGTTGGCAGCGAGATTGTTCATCACACTGTTTACTTCAGTAACTTCTGACATACTTTTGATATGTGTTAAAGGACGAACTCACGGAGAAGTTTGCTTCGTGTGTTTGTCCGACTTCCGACGACACGCGTCTGGGTTACCAATTCTCAAAGTATGAAGTGTAAAACCTCATACCGGCCATATCCCTAAACCCAGGGTTAACGTGTGTCGCTAGGAAACTATTAATACCTTTCGGTGCGGGGAATATACCAGAAAAGGGGGTAGAAGTAAAGGGAATATAGAAAATAGACTATTGAAAAGCCTATCGTCATTGCGAGTGAGTGAAGCGATAGCGGAGCGACGAAGCAATCCAGAGAATTGCTAGTGTTCGTCTGGATTGCCACGTTTTGTTCGTCTTGACTCACAAAACTCGCAATGACGGAGGCGGCTGAAAGGAAATGAAAAAGCCGCGGCTGGTGGCCGCAGGCGGGGATGGTGGAGGGGGTGCGCTTTGCAAAGGCTTTTACACCACCCTCCCTGCTGTTTGTCGAAAACATCTTGATTGAAGGGCAATCTCGCTAGAGATTGTAGTCCCCTTACATCTGTTTCATTACCGCCGGTCAGGGTCAGATCGAGATGGGTTCGACTACTATTATTGATTTTTGGCGGGCTGACATCACGTCAGCTAGAGCCTGAAGAACGGGGCGACGAGTAGAACTTGCTGCGGTTCGGCGAGCGTGGCTTGCGTCATGAACTGTACTCCTTTCCAACATTCATGCCATTTGGTCAGTCAGCGTGCCCCATCTTGTGGCCAGCCGCTTCGGGGTCCAGGTCGCCGTTCGACAGAACGAACGAAGCCGTGGGGGAGCCGCGGTTGTGGCCGCGGCG
>CALMKR010000298.1 GCA_937867625.1 uncultured bacterium
AAAACAAAGTATGCAAGAGGTAATCGAAAAACAGGCGATTAAGCGGGCTAAGAAATTGACCAGCCTGAAAGAAAATAATCAAAATGGTACAAAGCCTAGGGTTACGCCTAAAAAACGCTCTAAGGTGGCAAAATCAAAGCCTAGGGGCAAGGTAAAGACACAGGCACAGTTAAAGAAAATGCTTGATTCCATTTTCTCGGTATATATCCGCAAAAAATATGCAGACGCAGATGGAAACGTAGCTTGTTACACCTGCGGTAAAATCTTACCCTGGCAACATATTCAAAATGGACACTTTATCAGTCGAAGTTACCTCGCTACTCGGTGGCACGAAAATAATTGTAGACCACAAGACGTTGGCTGTAATGTTTTTGGAAATGGCAAACCATTAGACTTTGAAGAAAGATTAAAAAAAGAACTCGGAGCTGACTATGTGGAAAACATGAAAGCCAGCCGACACCAGATGCTAAAATTAGATAGAAATTGGTATAAAGAACAGATTTTGAAATATAAACAACTACTACAATGATGAACAAACGAGATTGGGAAAACAAGCTACAAGAAATCATGAACAGTGACACGATTTTTAGTAAAATCGTACCTATGGACTACACCCCGCTTACTCGTTGGCAAAAGGTAAAGATTAAACTACGCCACCTCAAAGGAAATTTAACCCGCTATCAAATTGTAGACACCTGGAACGATGACTACTAAAATGACCTACACCACCCGCTGCTCCCACTGTAACCGCGACATTTCAAAAGAGATACAGTGCTTTGATAGAGAGCGAAAGGCTGTGCTTTGTAAAATCTGTAATGCTAAATTATGACACCTTACGAACACGACTGGGCTATGATGAATAAAGCCCCAAAAAAGGAAAAACTCACAAAACAGCCCTCCAAACCATTAGTTGCTAAACTTGAAAAGTCTTGTCAAAAATGTGGAGCGACAACTAAACTTACGGCTGACCATATTATCCCACTAGCTGTTCTACGTTCTATGGGAATGAATTGTACTGAAAAGATAAACCTACAAGCTCTTTGTTACTCGTGTAACCAACTTAAAGGTTCACAACTAGACCCAAAAAATAAAAAAACATTGCCACTTTTAGAAATGTATATAGACCGTTGGCAAAAGTTCTATTGCGTACCCCGAAGACAAAATGTGTACTCATTTAAAAACCTAAAAGTAAACCACGATACAACCATTTATAAGTTCGGAATACCAGACCCTATTGAAGACTTAAAAGACATTTACCGGAAACAATCTATGCGGGCAACATGGCGGTTATAAACACCCTATCCCCTAGACACAGTGTGTAAAAAAATGGTATATTGTAAGTAGATTGGTGTATCGTTGTTTGCAATATTGTGGAATAGATACTAGTGGATATATACACTTAAGGCGAAGTGGTATCAAATTGCCTGGTATCGGCAAAAGCCTAGCGGGAGTTCGATTCTCCCTATTGCAAACACAGGTACATCAAAAGTAATGGTTGGATTTTGCCCGAATAATCAATAAGGCAGTCGACGAAAGTCTGATTATCAAATCCCGTCATTACACTAGTTCTTAGTATAGTTGGCTGTCGGGGGAGGTAGAATAAAACAATCATTTTTATGACACCACCAAAAAACTACACAGTCGAAGAAATTAAAGCCTTACGAGTAGAGACTGATGCTCTGATACAGAAAGTTACAGAGGAACAAGAAAGAGGACATGAAGGGGAACATATTGAACATTATGAACTCTACAGCATGGCTTCCTATCAGACATTAGTTCATCTTACTAACGCAAAAATGTGGTTAGGTAAAATGCTCGAAGGTAAAGGAAATCCGTTTCCAAAAGAATTAGCGGATAAAGCAGAAAACGTACAATAATTACTTAACTGCTACTTCCCCGCAAGCCCGCTATACAACACGCACCCTAGCACCTCAAAAGACCGAGGCGGGCTACTCGTCTATACCAAATACTGTTTTTGATAAAAGTTTTGTGAATTGATTCTAATTCTCCAGCGTGGAATCCCGTACACGGATGAAGCCAAACTAGGTATAGACATGGTGTTCGAGCCACCGAGGGTTGCATAAAAATATAAAAATAATATGAATCAAGTAGGAAGACCACCAAAGTTTGCATCAGGTGAAGAACTAGAGTCTTTAATTGAATCTTACTTTGCAGATTGTGAAGAAAGAAAAGAACCACCATTTATAACTGAGATGTGTGTATGGCTTGACACGTCTAGGAAAGTATTACTCGAATACGAAGAAAAAGAGGAATTTCGTAACACTATAAAAAGAGCGAAACAAAAATGCGAAGCAGCTATTGAAAAAGGGATGATGTTAAATAAGATGAATGCGACAGGTTCTATATTCAATCTTAAAAATAACTATGGTTGGGAGGAAAGAATCAAACAAGATAATACACATGAGGTTGGAACAGAAACCAAATCACTTATCGAAAAGGCATTAGGCGATTTATAACGTGCTACAATAACTATTATATAAAATAACATACAGGGTATGATTAAAACATTCAAACTAGAAGACTATATAGAAGCTAACGAGTTTATGAATACGGTAGTAGAACCGCAGGTTACTATCACAGACAACGTAATTGCTATCACCTACAACTCCACCAAAGAGAATTACGAGGAATACTTTACTGCTTTTATGCTTGATGGACTAAAGCGCAATCTCTTTAATGAAAGAATCCGCAAGGTAGCCCTCGACGCAGAGTTAGCCGAAGCCAAAGACGCTGGCAGTAACCTACCTCTCTATGACGAGCTTAATGGCAAGCAAAAGGATGCAGACATGAACATCCGTCGCTTTGAAGCTAAGATTACAGCATTAGAAGCATGGCAGACCTCAAAGTCCTAAAGGATATAGCACTAAATGGAACTCCTGCCGAAAAGCGGGAGCTATTTAGTTTTACGCTAGAGGAATCAGACGAACGTATAGTATTGAAATATAAGCTATTTGCTCGTTCCTGCTATCCGCAATACTTTACGCACAAAGCACCACCTCACCACGATACGAGAATCAAGAACTACTTACAGTCCTATCGGGGTATAAAAAACGGTATCGAGATAGCGTATCGAGGCGATGCCAAGACATCACATGCTAAGCTATTCCTGACGTTTGTTATCTTAAATGACAAGAACGCCTATCGTCGGTACATGAAAGTATTGTCCCGTGATCTAAAAAACGCCGCACAACTTGTTACCGACGTATACAACAACATCGTATCAGTCTCATTCATTTACGGGGACATCTTTGAAAAGGAAGGAGACATAAAACGTGAGGAGCGTATGGGTTCCTTTACTACAAAAAGACAGCAGAAACTTATTGCCGGGACAGTGGGACAAACACAACGAGGACACTTGCAAGACGCCTTTCGCCCGGACTGGGTATTGTTTGAAGATGTTGAAGACAGAGAATCAGTCAGCTCTATTGCTATCACTGAGGGTGTGATTCAACGTTCTGATGAGGCTATTCAAGGGCTTTCGTTTGATGGTTCGTATCATGTAAATGCCAACTACATTAGTGACGCCGGGACTATTCAATGGTTTCTCAATAAAGCCAAGATACTCAAGCATATAGTACCAATTGTAGACGGAGCAGGAAGACCCGCTTGGGATAGATACACCCCTGACATCATAGAGAAATTAAAAGCAGATAGTGAAGACTGGGCTGGTGAGTATTTATGTGACCCAACTCGTTCTGGCTCTAAGTTCTTTGATGTGACAATGGTCAAAGCTATGCTCGAAGAAGCAATCCCGCCAGTCAAGCATGTAGGATTAACAAGACGCTGGGCAGACTACAATCCTGCTCATCGTTATGGTATGGGTATAGACCTGTCAGACGGAGTAGGGAGTGATTCGTGTGCGCTTGTGCTCTTTGACTTTACTGATGGAATGATTGTAGCCACCGCAGACAGTAACGAGATTGCCCCAGATATATTCACCTTTGAAGCGATGAAGCTCGGTGAGGAGTTCGGACACTGTATAATCGCCCCTGAAATCAACAATACCTGTGGCGGGATTGCTATTTCCACACTCAAAGATAGAAGCTACCCAAACATCTATCAAAAGGAAATCACGGACAATGTAGCAAACGTACTCACAAAGCGGCTCGGCTGGCATACCAGTGGAAAGAGTAAAACCGATATGCTCTATGAATTCAAACGAGATTTTTCGGACGGGCATGTGACTATTCCCGATGAGCGCATCTTAAAAGAAATGCTGTCCTACTCGATGAGCGACCTTGGGGAGACACAAAAGAGCGCAGTAACCAGACACTTTGACCTTCTCATGGCTACTTGTATTGCCTACCAGATGGATAAGTTTGCCGGAAATAATGCCAAGGTAGCTGATTTCTATGCTAACCTTAAAGGAACTAAACGATTGGCACGTTCATAAACGTGGTATAATAAATCAAACTAACGGGTGATACAGGAACCCCCATCCGTTATCATGTCAAATATATTCGAATACATTAGAACCCAACGCAATAGCTACGAGACAGAATCAGTACCGTTATTCAACGGCTACGAGTTCTCACAGTATGACACCATCAATAAGATTGAACACTATTGGGTAGACTCTTACTACGAAGGGGATGCTTATGACGATGTGATTGGTGATTTTCCGTTTGATAATCGCTCTAAATATCGTGTTCTCCTCGAAGCTCGGGCGACAGACTTTGACCAAAAGCATATCGAAGTCCCTGCCCAGAACGGCTCAAGAAAGTCTCGTATTGCGTCAATGATTGCAACTAAGGCTTTGCACAAGCATATGGATGATATTAACTTTGGCCGTTTCTTAAATGAAATGGCTTATGTTCGTGCCAAATACGGTGGTGTGATTGTCACCAAGCTCGATGAAGAAGTCACCGTTGAACCATGGACACAAATGGTGACAGACCAAAAGGACATCATGGCGGCTCCTCGTATCAAGCGCATGTGGATGAGTCCGTCTGAAATGTACAAAATGACAGGTATCTGGGCTAACGTAAAAGAAGCTATTAAGACAGCAGATGACAGAACCTCGGTAGACATTGGCAATGATAACGGGGAAGAAGCCGAACGTACCGGGAATCTGATTGAAGTCTTTATCATCGAGGGAGACCTCCCAAAGTCTATGCTGTACGAGGCACAGGCTCTTAAAGACAACACAGAATACGACTATGACCCCGAAGATGACTACGAGTACGAATACGCTCGTATTATCGCTTGTGGAGCTGATTGGGTACAGGAAGACCGGGAAGACAAGAAAGAGGGCGGTATTATCTTCTATGCTGAAATTGAAACGATGCCAACCCAGAAGTATCTCGCTCGTAACGCTATTGCAGGGCGTGGACTCGGAGAAGGAATCGTAGAATCACTGTTTGAACACCAGAAATGGCATAACTTCACCAAAACAGAGGAAATGCGAATGATTGCGATTGCTGGAAAGAAACTCTATGTAACCGACGACCCAGACATTCTCGCCAATATCTTCGACGAAGGAGTAGACCACGGAACCGTCCTCCGTGTATCTCAGGGTAAGATGCTCACTGAGCTTAATCAAATGCCAACAGGAACACCTATTTATCAGGTGATCCGCCAAGAATGGGACGCTAGTGCCGACCAAGTAGCCAACTCACACTCTGCTATTGTGGGAGAAGAAGCTAAGAGTGGGACACCATTTAGAGCGCAATACCTCCAAAATATCGAAGCCTCGTCACAGTTTGAACAATACCGTGAAGAAATGGGGATCTTCCTAAAAGAGATTATCGAAGATTGGGTACTACCAGATGCTCTCAAGAAAGCGGCCAGTGCAGGTGAAATCTACGAGACATTTACCCCGCAAGAGCTACAGCTTATTGATGAAGTGATTGTGGAATCAAACCTCACTGACGAGCTGATAAAGAAAACCCTAGCAGGTGAAGTTGTAGACCCCCTAATGGTCGAGGCATTGCGTACAGACATGGCTCGCAAGCTAAAACGAGAAGGAAGCAAGCGCACCATTACAGACATTCAGGAGTTCATCAAAGAAGCTGGCAAGCAAGTACGAGTACACACTACAGACGAGACTCGTAACAAGGCCGTACTCTTTGAGTCTTACGCCAACCTGCTTTCACTCATCGCCCCAGAAGACCCACGTTATAACGCTCTCTTGGATAAGGTTATGCAGGCTCTAGGCATTACCAAAGAAGAACTAGAGCTATACGCCGACCAATCAATCCAAGCACAACAGGGACAAGTAAACGCTCAGCTCTTACAGCAGGAAGGACAGCCACGAGCACAAGCCGCCATGTCCGCTTAATCAATAACATAATACAGGTATGCACTATACAGAAGAAGAAAAGATGACAGCACAAGCGTTGGTATCAAATCCAGCGTTCTTGTCGTTGTTGAAAAAGGTATTTACAGAGGTAGAAGACAAGTTTGACGATGCCGTAGTAGACACATTAAGAAACGAACAGCTTGGCGAAATGGTGCGAGCTAACTCACTAGCCGAACGTAAGCTCAAAATGCGCTACTCAAAGCTCGTACAGCTCGGTACAAAATTAGATGGTAAGTCAAACAAGGTTAAAGCCTAGCCTTGTTGAACTTGCCATGTATTTTCATGGTATAATATAAGTAAGTTCCGAGTTGGCGGAAATCAAACATTCCTTCTCTAAACCATAGCGTCATGGATAACGACGAAACACAAGTAGTAGACACCACTACAGAAGAAACGGTCACTGAGGCAGAAGATACTGGAGTAGATACTGAGGACACTCAAGAGACTACCGAAGATATTGACTGGAAAGAACGTGCTCTCAAGGCTGAAAAAGCTATTGAGAAAGCAAAAGCGAAAGCTAAAGATGCACCAAAGGAGAAGAAAGCAGAAGGAAGTGACGAAGTAACGATTGCCCGACTAGAAGCTCGTGGAATCTTACACCCAGACGACCAAGCGTATGTTCTAAAGTTCGCTAAGAACGAAGACATGCACTATCTCGAAGCATTGGAAGACGAACTTGTAAAAGACAAACTCGACCGAAACAAGAAGCTCCGCCTTTCAGCTCAGGCCGCACCGAGAGGAAACAATCGCGCCCCTGGAGCACAAAATGACGTAGATGCAGCAGTGAAAAAGTTTGAAAAGGATGGAACACTCCCAGACAATCCTGCCCTGATTGCCAAAGTCATGAAGGCATTAAAAACCCGCTAGTAGATACAGGATGCTCGCAATTAAAAACTAATTTTAATTATGAGTACAACTCAAGACGCACGAAAGAAGTTCACGATGGCAAAGGCACAAGAAAACCTTTACGCCCTCAACGTAGCTAACGTTATTTCCGAAGTAGACACAAGTAAGATGGGTACTGTTTACAACCCATATGCTTCTACTGCTTCAATCAGTAACGTAGCGCACACATCAAACGCTTACACTGTTGGTACTTTCAGTATCGACGCTGACAGTTTGCAAATCAACCGCAAGGCTATTGCATCTGAAATCGTAGGCTCATACGACCAGCTTTCAATGGACTTAAATGTCATTGAAAACCGTGGTATGGAGTTTGGTGCTGGTATCTCACAGACCATCGATGGTTATGTGTTGAACCTCCCAGTAGGTACTGCTGGTGTTACCGTCCTCGACGACGCATCATTTGGTGGTTCTGCTGGTAACGCTATTACTGTTGGTTCAGGTGCTGCAGATGGTATCGACGACATCATCAACGGTGCTGTACAGGAAATCGAATTGAACAACGCCTACGACAAGAAGTTCATGGTTGTGTCTTCATACGAAGCCAACGACCTCCGTGGATTCCTCCAGTCAACTGGTAACATGGTTGCAGATGAAATCATCCGTAACGGCTTCCAGTCACGTGTCCGCTCAATCGGTACGACTTTCTCAGGTGTAGATGTATACCAGAGTAACAACCTTACCCAGCGTATTGTCCTTGGTCTTGCAACACAGCCAACAGCAGGTGACACTATCACTTTCGCTGGTCAGACATTGACTTTCGTAGCTACCCTTACAGGTGCAGCAAACGAAATCCACATCGCTTCAACTGTTGACATCACTCGTGCAAACCTTGCTGAATGGTTCAACGGAGCTGGTGCTCTTTCAGAAGCAGAAGCTCCTGACACTGGTTACAGTGCATCAAGTGACGAAGGAAAGGCAGTATTGTCTCGTCTTGGTATCGTAGCAACTAACAGTAACGCTGCTGATACACTCACTATCGTGACCAAGGGTGTTGTAAAGGTGTCTGAGGTTCTCACTAACGGAACAGACACTTGGGCTACTCCTTCACGTTACCTAGTTCTTGGAGAATACGGTTTCATCAACCTTTACCTCCCGAGTGCCGGTATGGATTACGAAGAGAAGCCTGTATCAGGTACAGACGGTGTAGAAGCCTTTATGCGCCAGTTCTTCAACGCTACTATCTGGAGCAAGAAGAAGGGTCGTGGTGTAGCTATCTGGGTAAACTAACCTAATGTATGGCTACAGCAAAAGGAACCGCCAAAAAGGTAGCTGAGGCATCGCTTGAACCTGTAGTCGTAGGTTCACCGGAATGGCTTGCCATGAAGGCAGAAGCGAGAGCAAGATTGGACAATCTATAAATGTCCTCCTAGCGTAGGCTAGGACTGGGGCGGGTGCCTGTATCACCCTCCTCAATCCTAGCTTATGATACAAAATATACTTTCAGACACCATAGAATACATCAAAGACCTTACAGGTTTGACCAACGTAAGTACGGCCAAAGTAGTACGTGCGCTTAATTACGCAGTAGACCATTATACTTATCTAGCTCTTACCTCATCAGGGCGTTGGAAATGGGATAGTACAAACCAGACTGATGTTTCCCGCCTTACAACAACCGTCACCAGTGCTGATGACAAAGTAGAGCTAGAAAGTGACACTGTGACCATTCAACAGGTAGAAATCCTCGTCGATGGTAAATATAAGATAGTTCATCCAACCGATATACGAGACAATCAAATGGAGCCTATCTCGGAGCAGTTTGATACCCAAGGAATCCCCCAATACTATGATTTCAGTGGTCGAAATCTCTATCTATTCCCTAGCTCTGATTCATCTCGCACGCTTCGAGTGACTGTTGGACGAGCACACCCACGTTTTAGCCCAACTGATTTGACCGTAAGCGTTGGTGTATCACCAATTCATGAAGAATATATCGCACTATACGCTGCTGATCGCCTTATGATTGGCTCAAATGACCCATCACGTACACAAATCCGTAACGAAATGACCATCAAGCAGGAAGAAATCAGAGACCTGTTCAGTAAAAGAGACCAAGATTCTGTTCGACGCATTAAAAGCAATATCCCAAGCGTATTTATGCACCGCTCACGGGGTAAAAGATATTAGTTAATTTATAAAATATGGCAAACGTAAAATACAACACATTTGGACGCGCAATCGCCAAAAACGACATTGATACTGTCACTATCAAGGCAATGTTCTGCGCTCCAGCATACACACCAAACGCTGATACTGAGGTGTATCTCTCTGATGTCTCAGCCAACCGCGCGTCTGGTACAACAGACCTCACGGTGGCTGGTCTCGCTATCAACCTAGACAACACAGACAACCGCACCGAGTTTGACATCAATGACCTTGTTACAGGCACCATTACAGTGGCAGGGGGAACTAACGGCGTAGTCTTCTACATCGATACAGGTGTAGCCGCTACCTCAGAACTTCTAGTCTACTGTGACCTTCTTGTTGGGGGTGTGCAGACTACCGTCTACCCGATTGGCGGAACACTCACGGCTACTGTAAGTACAAACGGTATCTTCTCTATCTAATATGGCATTGGCAGTAGCAACGACATCAAACGGCTCGTCAACCTCAGCAACAACGGTGGTTGTAACAAAGCCTACGGGGGTTGCATCGGGCGACCTGCTTGTTATCGTGGGTAACGCAAGCGCTGGGAGCACATTCACTTGCCCGGGGTTTACGGTTGGAGGCGATTGGCTTTACGACGGACCTGGTGGTATTGCAGACTGTAGTATTAGATTTCTGTATCGTGTGGCCGATGCTTCTGACGTAAGTGCATCTAACTATACTGTTACAGGCGCGACTAATCAAATGGGTATTTTGTCCATGCTCCGCATTACTGGTTGGAGTTCGGGCAACCCAATCTTTGGTTCGGCTTCTGAGGGGTGGGACCCATCAAACAGCGGCACGCGCACTATAACTGGTTTGAGTATCCCAAGATTCAGTCAATCATTAATCCTCCTAGTTACCGCCTCATTCGACGACGCAGACTCTGACACAATCGGCAATGTAAGAACACAGACACTAACCTCTGCCGACGCTAACCCGACTTGGATAGAAATTATAGACTCTAACGTCACCACGGGGGGTAGTGGCGTGGGTAAAATGTCGCTTTCAGTAGCGTACGCCACCACTACGGTATCATCTACGATAACGGGGTACTCCTTTGCATATGATGACCAGGATGCTGATGACAAAGCTGGGGCACTGTCTGTCTTGATTGTAATGAATGAGCCGCAGTCATCGACTGTAGACACAAGTCACATCAGTATCACACCAGCAATCTTTGGCCCAACCGTCACACAAGTAAATACAGCATTAGATGTCTCACACAACGCGGTAACGCCAACAATAAACGGGCTAGACACCCGCGCCACCTCGCCAACACAGTGGCAGAACGAAGACAAACCAACTACCACTTGGATAAATGACCCACTATGACCCCACAAGAAAGATTAGAGTTTAATCAAATGAAACATGACCTTGAGAATATCAAGCGTGCTACTGACGTGTCTTTCTTGGCCGAATTATCTCGACGTCTCGCAGGGACTAAAATCACCCTCGAATCAGGCTCGCTTACAGGAACAACTATCTCTGTCCGTAACTCTACAGATACAGGCTCGGAGACCGTAGCGGATGATTACGATGGGGTTATCAATCTCATTGATGGAGCAGGGAACACTTATCGGATAGGTTATTACACTTAATATGGCAGTCTTTAAAATTCCTAACAGCAACGGGCAAATCCGTCAAAGTAACAAAGGAGACATCTACGGGGAACTATGGGGTACTTTTAACGTAGACCTGACATCTTCACCGGGAAAGATTAAAACATCGCGCCAGTTATATACCTCCCTTTCGGAGTCAAAGATGGACAACGATGACCTATACGCCTCATGTATCTATGGGGGTTATCTCTATAACATTCTATCTGGGTCTCATGTTCAGACTATAGAAGCATATCGTAACCCTCGTATATCAGGTTCGTGGGAATCAGGCAGCGGTTCACCTAATACATCTGGTAGTACTGATGCTACAGTATTTGACAATAAAATACTTGTTACATCCAGTACAAATATTGCTATGAACAGCAATGCAGGAACCCCGTCTTGGGATGAGGATTGGTGGACTACTGTCGTATCTGGCACAGCCCTCACAACAGCCGTACCTCATGTTATGGATGTATCAAACATTGGGCAGGAGACTTTGTTTGTGACTGACGGGAATCTAGTGCGGTACTACAATCCAACCGCCGGACATTCTTTTGTCACGCTTGCCGAAGACCAAGTTGCTTGTGCGCTTGCGACAGACTACAAAGCCACCTTCGTTGGGACCTACTCAAACAGTGGAAAGGCGCGAGTATATGAAATCTATGTGGGTGAACAAGTAGATAGTGTCCCCGTAGCTCGTAACTCCTACCCGGTAGACGGCACCGCAGTCCTTTCTATGGATGTTGTAGATGGTGTGGTATATATCGTCACAGATCGTGGACATATCCAAGCCTTTAATGGTGTAGCTTTCGTGACTGTTGGCTCATTCCCGTTTGCGTTTGATTCTGTAGCTATTGACGGAATGAGTGTGGGAGATATTGCGGCGTCTAATATTGACCGTGGTATTCACCCTAAAGGTATGCGGGCGTATGGTAAATCACTTCTTCTCAATGTCAACACCAACAATCAGCTTATTGACGACCTCGCCAGCAACCCACTCGACAACGACGACATTTTCAGCAACGTTGTAGTCAACGAACGCTCGGCCTCTGGTGTGTGGGAGTTTGACACCGAGACCCGTGTACTTAATCACCGCTACGCCCTTAAATACAGTGCCAACCAAGTAGGATTCCATCGTCTCCAAAATAGTGCGCCAATCCTTATTCTCGACAACCAGTACACCCGTATACTTACCGCTGGAAGGCTAGATTCTGCCCGTACAGACGTTTTCGTAGAGAATCCTGACCAAGTGCCAACTGGCTACTTTATCACCTCAGAAATCGATTCTAACACCGTACAGGAAGCATGGGAGCGCTTTAACCTCAAAATAGAACAGCTAGGAGACGGAGATAGTATCGAAATTAAATACCGTACCTCAAAGAATCGAGAGTACCCAGCGTATGCGTCGGGGACATTCCTTAGTGCCAACACCTTTAACACCACCGACGACCTCTCAATGGTAGCAGAAGGAGACGAGATAGAATTAATCGACGGAGACAATGCTGGACTTATGGCGCATGTGACTGAAATCGACGAATCGGAAAGCGTATACAGTATCACCCTTGACCGTGATATTTCCACTGCTGGCCTAACGTGTTATGCACGATTCCAAAACTGGAAACTCGCAAACCATACCGAAGAAGGACAGATTGTATTTACAGGACTAGGTGAAACTTCGACCTATGTACAGTTTAAGGTAGTCATGACAGGTGATGTTGAAGTACGTGGATTTATGAATAAAGGTAACAGCAAGAACGAGGTATAACCGTGATATAATATAAGTAAAATAATATGGCATCTCCAGCTCTAACCAAACTCTCTATCGCCAACTCACCAGAAACGAAAGACTCAATTCGTGCTCGTAATAGCATTGCCAGCGTTCGTGGCGCTGTAAATGCTGGTTCAACACCTGAACAAGCAAGAGCAGCTAATAACTTGCAACCTACTGTTACTACAACGACACCAATCCAGCCGACAGTATCGGCTAATGATTTAACTACGCCCCCACCAAAGTTAAATATGCCAACACCAGTCGTTAGCACTATTCCTGAAAGGACAGGGCGTATTGTTTCTAATGTAACCCGTGATGTTAATGGTTTTATCTCTGCACAAACAACAGAAGCACAACGACTAAAAGAAAAGCAAGAGGACTACGCCGCTTTTGCCGACCAAGGAACTCTACAAGACCTGTTTAAGACCACAATGGAAGGGGCTGGGGTCACCCCAGAAGCTCTTAAAGAGTTAAAAGATATTGACTTGCAGCTTGCTGATGCAAATACCGCATCTGACCTGACTAAAACTCGTGTTGCTGGTGCTGCGGGGCAAACTCTTGGACAAGCTCAGCGTGAAATAACACAGGAAGAACGAGAAAATGCTGTACGAAACTCTGGTCTCGCAGCTCGTGCGGAAGTTCTGCGTGGCAACATCGAAACGGCTACGGCTCTGGCTAAAGATACAGTAACAATTGCTTTCCAAGACCGTACTTTACAGGCTCAAAATATGCTCCAGCAAATAGAGTTCTTGCAGGGACAAGTGGACGACCAGACATCTCAGCTACTTGAACAAGAGAAGCGAGACCATGAAGCTGAACTTGCGCGTGTTGAAGAACTCAAGACCAACATCTCTACCGCTATGGTAAATGGTGCATCACAGTCTGAAATCATGCAGATGAATGACCCAACAGTAGATGACGCTACTAAACTAGCACTCGCACAGTCAATTACGGCTCGTGGGGCTAATCAGATGCGAAACCTTGATATGGCACAAAAGAGCGCAAGTATTCGCGCAAGTAACGCAAGTGCCGCTCTTAATGAGGCAGAACTTGTCGCCTACAATAAAGCACAGGAAGACGCCGCAAACGGTGTTCTCACACCAGAACAAATGAAGACAGCAAATGATGTCAATAAAGACTTTGAATCACAACCGATTGTAAAATCATACAATGATGGTCTGCAGAAATACATGGTATTGGAAGACACGCTTGCCAACGGTATTGATGGTGTGCAAGACCTACAACTTGTGTATGACTTTATGAAGTCAGTTGATCCAACTTCGGTGGTGCGCACAGAAGAATTTGAAAACGCCGCCAAGACAGGAAATATTTTCCAGGGCGCTTATGCTAACTTTAATAAAGCCTTTGGTTCGGGAGGCTTTTTGCCTGAACAGGTCAAGCAGGACTTTGTACGTGCGGCACGGTCTTCGTTTGAAGCCAAGAACTCTCAATACTATAACGTGAAGTCTGAGTATACGAAGCGAATGAATAACACACTCAATACAAATAACGGAGCCAACTATCTGACTGCATACGAGGGAGCCGCACCGCTCACAGCATCTGATGAGAGTGTTGTATTTGGTTTGCAGGGAGCTACACCGCAAGATATACAGGAGATTATGTTAATGACCGAACAACTTAGCAATCCAGGCACCCAAGGAGCCACTATCTACAAATAATATGGCAATGACACAAGAACAGAAGCTACAGATTGCACAGCAGCTCGCTCAAAAACGCCAAGTCATGGGTGACTCTGGGTTTTCTGCGTATTTGAATAAAGTCGAACAGGCAATTCCACAGAGACAGATGGCGCAACGTCAAAATCTGACAGAAAGTATCGCAACAGTGGAAGAACCAAAGGGCATTCTGGGTTTTCTTGGTAAAGTAACCGGGGTGTCTAACCTTGCGCGAGGAGCGGCCGCTGGGCTTAATGCAGGGAACGAAGCGGAGCGCAGGGGAGCCATGCTTGCGGAACAAGATACTATACAGACAAACCTGGTAAATACTATCAAAGAACAAAAGAAACTTGGTAAAGATACTTCACGACTAGAAAAGACACTACAAGACTACATTGGAGAGAATCAAGCAATAAATGAAGGTATGCGTCAGCGTGCTGATTTGGGTGTGACAAATCGCGAGGTAGTGGGGTCTGCTATTCGTACAGCCGGAACTATCGCTAGTGCTGGTACTTTTGGAGGGGGAGCACAAACAGGACGACTCGCTACTGTATCAGCCCCACAGCTCACTACAGCCTCCACAGTAGGGCGTGGAATGGCTCAGGGTGCTGTTCAAGGACTAAAGACGGGTGTTTCTTCAGGTACGGTATTTGGTGGTGTCTCAGGGCTTGCTACAGGGGTAGAACAGAATAAAGGAGTTCTAGGAACTGCGTTCGAGATTGCAAAGCAAGGAGCCGTTGGTGGTGTCGTGGGAGGTGCTGTTGGTTCTATAGCTGGTGCCACTGGTGGAGCTTTCCAGGCACGGGCAAACCGCAAGGAAGAACTTGCCTCTATCCTTTCAAAGTCAGACACAGTTGATGACGCTCTCAAAGCTACAACAGTAGTACCGAAAGCAGATAATGTAACTGATACTGTCACGACCCAAGCTACACCGTCACGGACTACTGCTGGATTCAAGCTAGAAAATAAAAAGGTTGTACCAGACAAACCAGCCCAGAAGCTCCTGAGACAAGGCGTGGACGAGACTGACGTTGCAATCATGCAATCTATGTCACCTGCTGACCGTGAAGCGGCCAAGAAGATGGTACAGATAGCCAAAGAGGTATCAGACACAGGTCTGCCTACCAAACGCCAACAGGAAGTAGTTGGTCAGGCATTTATGCGCCGTGCCAAGGATGTGGAAACACTCAACCGTACCGCAGGGGGACAGATTGACGACATCGCACGAACACAGCTTTCAGGTAAGCAAGTCAACGCAGGAAAGGCGACAGACCAGTTCTTTAATCAGCTCGAACGAGACGGAGTAGATATTGACGCCCTTCGACTTGCTAAAACTAAAGAAGAAATCGCACAGGCTTTTGAAGGCTCTTCATACGAAGGTCTCGATACTGTACAGCGCACCTTAAAGACCGTGCTCAAGCGGGTTGACCCAGGTCTCCAGGGCGCTGACATGGATGGACTTGCTCTCCACCGAGCCAAGCGATTTATTGATAATCAAGTCACCTACGGCAAAAACGCCGAAGGATTGGTTGGTGATGCCGAACGTCTCCTTAAAGGACTACGCTCAAGTATTGATGACGTACTTGATACAACCTTCCCAGACTACAATGTAGCGAATACTCAGTATCGTGAGACTATAGACGCTCTTGATGAAATGCGCCGTCTCATTGGACGTGATTTCATTGGTTCTGGTGACATTGCAAACCTACGAGCGGGTGAAGTAATGAATCGTTTACTTGGTCAGGCTAGTGCTCGACCACTTTCTGCTATTCAGAACCTCGAAAACACAGCCCTTAAATATGGTATCAAATACGATGACAGTATTCTAAAGCAAGTGCGTTTCGCAGATTTACTTGATGATATTTACGAAACTGTACCGAAAGGTAGTCTCCAAGGGCGGGTAGCGGGTGGTGTAGCGCAAGGAGTAGACCAAGGCGTTGGATTTATGAATCGTATGCGTCAAGGTGGACTCATCTCAGCCACTTTAGACACGGCTGGAGACCTAGCAAAAAGTGCCGCTGGGGTTACACCAGAAGCGAGACAAAAGGCAGTTGAGGAGTTCCTCGGCCTAGCGGCTAAATAATGCCATTGCGATAATCATTGCATAAACAATAAAAAGCCAAGGAAATAAGAACCCCAACCAGATTGCTCCAATGATTATGATTAAACCTGCCATATAAAAACACTTATACCACCGTGGTATAATATACACAAGTACCCTCTATGGATAACATTCTATCCAAACTCCACTTAATCAAGGAAAATCCAGGTTATTATAACGGTCTGTCACCGGAAGAACAGGCGGAGTTATTTATCTTTCTCCTCACACCAAAGAAAAAGATATTCCAAAAGCCCGTCGAGATTGTTGGGAAAGATGGAAAGGACGGAATTACACCAATTAAAGACATAGACTACTTGTCAAGGGAGTCCGCTATAGCCACCCTAAATGATATTCAGGCACAACTACAGTCTAAATTAGACGTAATAAAGGTTCCCAAAGACGGAAAGGACGCTGTTATTACGCCAGAACTCATTGACTCTATTCTCGGACAGGTGCTCGCTCTCGTAGAGATACCAGAATACACGCCATATGATGATACGACGCTGGTAGAGCGTATCGAGAACGCAGAACTAGATCACGAGCAGTTACGAGACGAGGTAGAATTGATAAAGAAGAATCTCACAACACAATTTAGCGGTGGAGGAGTAAGCAAAAACTGGGTCAAGGATTATGTTGCACAAAACAGTGGGGGGCAAGCAGATACATTCGAGACAGTTTCAAAGAATCTTGACGCCTCAAATGCAACACTTAATTACACAGGAGAAAACCTTACCTCCATCGAATACGCTAACGGCATTATTAAAACCCTAGCCTACACCGGGGACAATCTCACCTCGATAGTCCTCTCGGGTAGTACGCCGTCAGGTATAACGC
>CALMKR010000299.1 GCA_937867625.1 uncultured bacterium
CAAAGGTAAAAGACAAATATCTGGCAGACTTTATGGCCGGTGTTAATATCGAAAGTCTTATCAGTACCCAATACGATATTACACTCAACGGTTTTGAAATTGGCGGCGGTAGTATCCGTAATCATAAAGCAGAATGGCAAAAGAAGGCTCTAGAGATTATGGGCTACAACGAGGAAAGAATCGAAGCCAACTTTGGCCACATGCTGTCAGCCCTTGAATTTGGTGCGCCGCCACACGGAGGTATCGCATGGGGATTTGATCGTCTCGTCATGCTACTCGAAAACGAACCAAATATTCGAGAAGTTATTCCTTTTGCGAAAACTGGTGAAGGTAAAGACCTCATGATGGACGCACCAGCAAAAGTAAATGAGAAACAATTAAAGGAACTTGGGATTAAAATCTAAATAGCTTAATACAAAATACTCCATTTAAATGGAGTATTTTGTTTATCATCAAATCAGTCTGGGGAGGGAACCTTTCGGTCGGCTTGAAGGTTTTTTGCCATTGATGTCTGCATCAATACCCCAATCGATTGGGGTATTTGCTTTTGGTTGCTATGTGGTAGAACATTGTTATACTAGTAAATATGACCAAACCATCCTATACACCACCAGCTGCTATTCTTGAAAAGTACGCCAATCTCATTGTTGAGTTTGGGCTCCAAAATCGTAAAGGTGACGCTCCGAAGCCAGGGGCAGTGGTGCACTTTATGGTACCAGAGGCAGCACGGCCACTGTACTTCTACCTCGAACGAGCCATCCTTAAACACGGATTTCATCCGCTTGGTGAATACCAGCCAAGTAGTGACGAGACGTACAACTTCGAAAGTAACTTCTATGAGCACGCCTCGTCTGAGCAACGTACCTTTGATCCGCAACTGGCGAAGAAGGGTGTTGTAGACCAAGCGGATTGTGTTATCCGCATCTTTGCTGACACCTTGCCACATGGACTAAAGAAAATCCCCGCTGAAAAAATCCTCGAACGTCGTCGTGCCCAAAAGAAAAGTATCGACTACAAGTGGAAGAAAATTGAAGACGATAAACTCTACTGGACCCTCGCTCTCTACGGGACCGAGGCGATGGCCAAAGAAGCCAATATGAGTCTCAAGGCCTACTGGCAGCAGATTATTAATGCCTGTTACCTCGATACTAAAAATCCGACCAAGGAGTGGTTCAAGATAAATGACACGGTACAAGGTGTCGCTAAGCGGCTCACCGATATGAAGATTCAGTGTCTCCACTGGCTTGGTGAGGATGTTGATATGACAGTCGGTCTCGGGAGTAACCGGGTCTGGCTCGCGGGCGGTGGAAACAATATCCCGTCTTTTGAAGTCTTTACTTCACCCAATTGGCGCGAGGTCGACGGCTGGATTCGCTTTAACCAGCCCCTCTACGTTTTTGGCAGCATGATTGAGGGAATTGAGCTCTGGTTTGAAAAGGGGGTGGTCGTGAAGTCCAAAGCGTCGAAGAATCACAAACTCCTTCGGCAAATTATTGAAACCACAGGAGGAAACCACCTCGGGGAAGTATCGCTAACTGATAAACGCCTCTCACGCATTACAAAGTTCATGGCTGACACGCTTTACGACGAAAATACCGGTGGGGAATTTGGTAACACACACATGGCACTCGGCGCCTCTTTCCATGAGTGCTACAAGGGACCTGCACCAAAGAATGCAGCTGCCTGGGACAAGCTTGGCTACAATGAGTCAGTAGTACACCACGATATCGTCTCGACAACTGACCGTACCGTAACCGCGACCCTTGAAGACGGAACAAGTAAAGTAATTTACAAAAAAGGACAGTTCACAATCTAGCCTATGACTATCGAGGAAATTCGTGAAAAGATTTTGACCAATGACTCGTTTGTAGAAAGTGAACTACAAAAGTTCGTTACCTACTTCAATCTCAAACATACAA
>CALMKR010000300.1 GCA_937867625.1 uncultured bacterium
TCTTACTTCTTCAATTGTATTCAATGTTGGGAAGAAGTAGAAATACTTATAGCCTTCTGAATAGGCTTTGTCTGGGTGCTTAGAGAACTCTACAATACGATTTATCTCGGCATCTACAAGACGCTTAAGCTCTGCCGATGTAGTCCCTCCGAAGTCAACTATTTGTTTCTTCCAATCCTTAAAGATAACCTGAGTATCATGCCGTTGTACTGTTACAATAGCTTTACGAGGTTTATCTGAGAAGGTAGGAAGCAAATAGTGTCCTATCTTACGCCCTCTTCCTGGCTCACCTAAAGAGCTATTGGTGTGTAATCCTAAGCTGTAAACAAGGTACTCACCTGGTGACATATCGTCAAGTTTAACACCATCGGCATTACTATGTGTTTGAACTATACCATCGGCATAGGATATACCAAAGTGTTTAGAGAAGAAGCTTTCCGTTTTTTTAAGCTGTTCAAGGAATGAAGAGTTTCTAGAGAAAGCTGATTCTGAAAGGTCTTCAAGTAGCTTAGGATCATGCTTAAGGGCTTCTATCCTGTCTGAGAGGAAGGAAGGCATTGCATAAGAATAGACTTGGTTATTGTTAGCATCCCTAAATGAGTTACTATAAATGTACGGCCTGTACTTAGCATCCAAAGTAGCCAACTCGACTATTCCTGAGTTGTTAATCATTGGGTTATTCAAGGCAAGCAAATCATCCTCCTCGGAAGTCTCGTTTCCTTTCATCCTATCCACAATGTTATAGAATACACCGCGTTTAGAGTCGAATAGGTCTGACAAAGTGGTAATACCCCTAAAAGCTCCTTTAGGCTTATTTAAGGCACTTAAGGTCTCTGGGGCTAGCTCTATACCAATTTCACGTAACCATGCGTCTAATGGGCTTAAATTGCCTTTTACAGCTTCTTCTCTAACATAAGGCATCCTTTCTATGAAAGCTTTACGTTTATCTGAATCCAGTATCGGTTTACCATCTTTAAAGGTAACTAAAGTAGAACGCGACAAGTTATCATACCAACTGTCCATTATAGTTCTGGCGACGCCAGATTGGTCTGAGTCTATAACTTTTACGGTATAACCTGAGTAACTAGAACCGTCTGGGTTGCTTGTTCTCCATTCAGTCCAAGTCACCATTTTATGGCGTGAGTACTGTTTACGCATAGCCATAGTGAATTCATTCTTAACCTCATCAGACGCCTTATTGAGCTTATTAATAAGATTAGGGATCCACTTATGTGTAGTAGCGTTATCGTTTAGCACTTTAATCATAGCATCTAAGTTAGGCTCTACGCCTACCAATAGAGTATGTAAAGTGTTCATTACTTCATCATAATCCTTATATTCAGGGAACTGCGGTCCTAGGTAAGACTGCTCGCCTGAGTTAACAAAGGAAAGGAACATACGAAGTCTTCCTGAGACAGAGTCTTTTGGGTCAACTTGCATGCTGTCCACATCATAACGCTGATCCGGGTTATCAGACCCATCTACGTTAAATCTTGCACCATCACGGAATCTCTCGGTTATAGTTAAGAACTCAAGCTGCTCAAGTCTATTTTTAGACAGTTCTTTAAGCTTCTCAAAGTTATTGACAATAGGTCCAAACTTAGAAGCATGCTCGGGCATTGCCGCTAATTTACTGTAAGCATCATATAGACGTTTATAGGCTTGGTATACTGATAAAGTTCTATCGGTCTGTAGCCAATTCAATATAGACGCCATCATAAGATTAACCACGACATTCTGCTTGTACCCATCAAAGTTTACTGGATCTACAAGATAGTTCTTAGGCTCATATGTAGGACCGTTGGACTCTTCGTTACCTTCAAATGGTGCAGCAAATGCGTCGACGTCTAAACCTAAGTCTTCTATTATACTAGTGTCTTTAGGTTTGTCACGCTCTACAATTGCAGCTTGGATTACTTCAGCTTCAGCTAAGTATCTACGCATCTGTAAGATATCTGGGTCATTAGGTAATAAGTCTACGAAAGACCTAAGATCTTCTATAGAGGGGGTACCATTTTCGTTACCTAGTGCCGCTATGAGAATAGCATCGCGCTCATCTTCAAGCGTCATAGATATGTTATTCTCACTCATAGAAACGGCATCCTTTACAGATGGTTCTATGTTTATAACAGGCTGAAACAAGTGAATGTACTCAGTCTTACCGTTTACATTAACTGATTCTTCGCGTATATTAGTAGACGTTACGTCTTTTATGTAATCTGTGTAGGTTCCTTTTATTGCTGTCCAACCAGATTCTGATGCGATTATAGACTCTAAATTAGTGTTAAGCATATCCAAAAGGCTAACCTTATAGAACATCTCAGATAAATACTCAGCTAAAGTAGAACGCACTTTGTTATAGAGCTCTGGATTAGAACGAAGTAGGTCTTTAGTCAAACCAAACTTCTTCTGACCAGTTCTCTGGAAATCTATACCGTTGGATCTTATAGCAATATAGATCTTATTACCTTTGGCTTTCTGTATTTCTGCAGATAACTCATCGGTTATATTAGTGGTATATATGTAAGTTTCAATCAACTTACGCATACCAGCTGCCTGTAACAGATTTATGTTTTGATTACTTGCTTTAAGGGCTTGCTCATTTGACGCGACATCTTCTGTTATAAAAGTGTCTATAGAAGACATGAGTGTATTAATAACTGTCTTATCTAATGGCAAGGTATCTAAGCGTAGAGCTAGGTAACCTGCATCATTTATAAGTGGAACTAAAGCGTGGACAACCCCATCTATAGTTGGAGCATTGACTGCTTTAACCTCGGTATCCTTATCTGTGTAGAACGCACCATTTCTGGATACAGCGTATTTTATACCAGGACTCTTAAGTGCAGCTGCTGTTCTAAGACGTTTGTTTGGGTTATTCGGATCTATTAACTCTAAGCTACCAAAACCTTTATTGGTTATAGTAACTTCCATAGTACCGTTATTTCTAATGACCTGATCTCTCAGGGACATTAAAATAGAACGCTGTTGTGATATATTATCTACCACCCCATCAACAGACTCAACGACATTGTAAGGACGAATCCAATCAATATCGTGAACATAGCCAACTATTAAATCACCGTTCTTTACAGCGATTGGTACGTATGCATTTTTACGATTCTCTGCCTTTTCTTTAGCCAATAAGGACTCGTAAGTTTTACCATCACGCGAGAAGGCTGTATCTATGGACAAGGTAAGTTTAGTACCAGGCATATAATAACCTGGGAGCATCATTCTAGCATCTCCCAAATCTGGATTTAACCCAGACCCAGCAACAGACTGTATGCGTTCTAATCCGCTAGCTTGTACGATAGTCTCATACGGTAAAGCCAACCAACCTATAGCGCTTCCAGCATTAACTATACGCGTATCGTCTGGATCACGTTGTTGATTACGGGATGCTACAAATTCTAATAGTTGTGTGTTAGCTAACTGCCGCGCTTTGTTGGTTATAAAACCAAGATCATTACCATCTACATCTGCGAGATTGTTTCTAGCAGCTTGTGCTTCAGATTCGGCAACAGGATGCCCAGCGATAGCTTCAGCAACGCTTAGTGAAAAAGAAGTATTCTCAAGACCATTAAATAGATTCTGGAACCGTTCCCATATAGATTCTAAGAATGGTTCACCCATAACCTCTTTTATGAAAGTTGCTATAGCGTATGGGTCTTTTATATCGACACCTTCTTCCTGAAGTTTGTCTATAATTTTATTTAATACTTCCGCAATCTCTCTACGTTTCTCAGACCCCATAGCAAAGTTATCTGCCTCAGAGTCGTCTCGTAAGAGATTGTTAAGTTGTGTAAATAAAGCTTCTACACTACCGTCTTCCGTTTGGGTAAAGTCGTTCTGTGGCGTTGCCTGTATAGGGCTTCCTGTCTCCGGCGTAGATTGTACAGGTGCTGCTTCGACTGGTTGTGTCGGAGTTTGTCCGTTGGGAACACGTTTTTGAAATAACTTTTGTAGAACAGAGCCTTTTGACTTAGAGGCCTTTTCTCGTTTTGTCTTGTCTTTAGACTTGTCGAGCTGGTCTTTGATGTACTTCTCGTACTTAGCTTTGGACTCATTGTAAGCATCTCTAAATTCATCGAGACCTTCTTTAGATTCGATTCTAGATAAAGCATTGTTGACAAGAGCGCTTTCACGGCCGACTTGTAGAGCGTTTGTTTCAATATCGATAAGCGTTTGGTTAACATACTGTGTTGTTGCACTGTCTAAAGCATTTAAAGAATCGATTTGTAAATTACTGGTTGTGTCATATACTTGTGGAGTTTTAAGTAACTCAACTATTTGATTTGTACTATCTTTTATTTTATCTAAAGCTGCAGCCCTCGCTACACGTAAGGCTTGATATACTTTTATCTCAGGATTACCAGGTTGTAAAGTAGCCAGTTTTCTATCTATGAAAGCTAACTCTGCGTCTAAAGCAATCTCTTCAACCTTGTTCATAACCCTTGTTCTTGCCAAAGGTGATAGATGGCCTAAAGATTCCTCTTGCTCATAGATACGGTCTTGAGAGAAATACTTACTTAACTTCAATAGATCTTTAGAACTAGACGCTAAAGCCACTGCGGTGTCACGTAATGCACTTTCAGCTCTTACACCTAAACCTGTATTGTTAAATATAGAAACACCGCTATAACGTTTATAGAGCTTTTCAGTATCCAATAGAGTTTCTTTTAATTCACTTGCGGCCCACGCTACGTCTGGTGAACCTTTTGGTATACCTAAAGAATCAGCCAAAGAGTCTAAGTCTTTAAGTTGCTCTAAGGCCACGTCTACGTTACCTGCTACAACAGCACTCATAGCATAGTCACGCATCATACTTTGTCTTGCTATGTGTTTTTCAGCATAGGTTGTTGCTTTATTCTCATTACCAATAAGTTCTTTAAGCATGTCATGCCTCGCGCCTACGTCTCTGATTTTACCTTCTAAAGACAAACGTGCTTCTTTATTCATACTACCTAAAGCTAGATTAGCAACAGCGCCCCCTGCCATACCGAATATAAACGAGTCCCAGACTTTATCGTTATTGAGATACTTATCTCGTTTATTCATTATGATATCACCCCAAGCTTCTAAGAAGTTACCTTGCATAGGCGTACCATCATTAGCTTCTTGTGTAGCAATCTCATTAACCATTTCTTCTACACCTTCTGACATAGACTCTAAAGCGCCTAGCTTGGCTACTTTAGACATAATGGCTTTAGGTAAAGAGAACGCTATTCCTGCGGCAGCTGCTGTTTTAGCAGCTGCCATACCACCTCTAGTGATTATAGACAGAGGCTTAAGTACAGTTGCCAACTGGAACATATCGAAGACTATGTTAGCGGAATCTAACTTGTATTCCTCAGCTGCCATTTCGCCTGCTTTCTGAGAAGCTACCTCATAAGATTCACCATTCATCATGGCTTCATCGAATACACGTTTATAAGTATCCGCAGCTTGTGTATAATTCTCAGCATGTCGCATAGTAAGACCTCCGATTGCTGTACCCGCAAGTTTAGCCATTGCTGGAGAAGCTCCAGCTAATGCGGCAAGTCTAGCTGTACCAGCACCTACACCATAACCTAAGGCTAGTGAAGGTAAAAAAGATGCTAAGCTAGCTGTTCCTTCGGTCCACCAACCAGCATCGAATCTGTTGTTAGAATAGATCTCTGGAGCTGTACCATTCATTTTAGTCGCAAACTCCGTCAGAGCATTACCAAATGCAGCATCGCCTGTTACCATAGCAGACTCCATAGCGCTAAGCATACGAGGCGTGTTCTGCAGCTCAGCCAAAGATCCAGCTAACCCAAAGGTTTGCCAGAATGCTTTATACAAACCTCCTCCAACACCGCGATATAGGAACTGCCCTGTATCCCCTAATAGGTTACCTCCCCACTGATCCTCATAAAGCATCTCTTGCTCACGCTGTAGGTTTGCAGCACTAGCTTGATCTGGGTAATTTTCAGGACTACCTTGAACCTCCACCGCCTTTGGATCGGCAGTTTGGGTTGGGTAATTTACTGGTGCTACAGGATAAGAGCCTTGTTTAGAAGGCGCTCTCTTACCTATACTGTCTAAATCGAAATAACCAGCGGACCCCTTGATCGGCTGGTTATTCTCATCAAGTTCTATATTGTACATTTATCTTGAATTCTGGAGGAACCTTTGTAAATCTTTGAATACGTTAAAGCCATCTTTAGCATTTATAAGTCTTGCGTCCTTCTTAGTAGCTTCTTGCAAAAATCCTACCATTCCAGACTTACCTAACCTATGTGCTAGATAGATTAGCGTATATTTATCCATAGGTACATCTGAGTATCTAGGGTTAGAGTTCCATTTATTAACAGCTGCCCCTATTTGATCTCTATTAGAATCTATGTATTTTATAAGGTCAGGTAAATGATGATTGTTGAAGTAATTGCCAGCAGCTTCAGGATCCGAACTAAACTTATCCCAAGTTAACCCTAGTTTATCTTTTACGTCTTTTTCAAACCAAGTGCGTCTAAACTGATAGGCAGTTGCCACGTCTGGGTCTTTACTTGCACTTCTTCCGCCATTCCAATCACCGTTCTCAGTACGCACAAGAGGCTCTGAGATTGTAGCAGACACATCTTTAACTTGTCTTGCCATTGACTCTTGTTCAAGATAATGTTTAGCTACAGCAAACTTACCTGTAACCTGCTTAGCAGATGTGTAATCAACTGCTCCAGATCCAGGGCGTATGTTATAAACATTGAATGTCTTACCGTCTTTCATTACTTCATATGGCGCTAATGAACCATCAGAGAGCTCTATGTTACCATCAGTACCATAACTATAAAGTTGTTGGTAACCTATCTGATTAGCATAGTTCATTATAGCTTCTTTGTTAGGACCAAAGTCCATTTCAGCTAATACTCTGTTACCAAAATCACCTATGTTAACATATGCGGTTTTAGTCTTAGATTCATCAGGAACTGTTTGTGCTCCTTTCTTAACTATAGGTATAAGATCTACCTCTGCCATTAGTGTACCATCAACAGGACTAAGGACAATACCTTGTACTTTACGCTCTACTTTAGTACCTTTAAATTCATCAGGTAATTTTAAAGCTGGGAAACTATATGTACCCTTCTCTTTCTCTACAGTTGCTTCTGGATCATACCATTGTCCTGAATCAAGTCTAGCATTCTCAAGATACTTAATGAGTTCTGCCGCAGCTGGGTTCTTAGTATTCAAAGGCATCTTATCGATAGTCCAACGTCTACTAGTATCTCCAGAATCATCAGGCGTACTAAATTTATTAGCAAACAACTCAGTAGCAAAAGTCTGAGCGTAACCATCACCATCAGGTGTAAATAACTTTTCACCTTTATGTTTACCTGTCTTTATAGTAGACGAGTTGTGTATGTAGTAAGTATCTCTATACAAATCTGGTCTTGCGTAAAGCGGTATGTACTTTTCAACAGCTTCACCTGTAGCTTCAGAATCATTTTTAATTCTAGCTGTAAGCTCTCTAGCCTCTTGTGGGTTATCAACACCCAGTACTTCTAAGTCTGATTCTGTTAAACTAGACCATGGGTTAATGGCTTTATCATATACTTTACTAACCATAGATATCTCACGTTGTCTATTAGACTCAGCTTCCTTATCGAATATGTCTGTAACTTTACCATTCTCATCTTTAAATACACCAACACCTGGAATCTGGCTTGCCACAGAAGTAAACACGTCATGCCTATTCTCACGTGCTATACGTAAGTCTAAAGTAGCACCTTCCTTGGCCTGTATGTCTACGGGATCTGCAGGACGTCCTGTTTTAGTATTTATGTAATTACCCTTATCGTCTTTAGTTATATGTGAATAGCTATTGACTTTATTCTGGTATACGTACTCAGCTCTTGTAAAATCAGCAAATTGATCGCCATAAAGATTAGCCTCTTTCTCACCACTCATTTCGTAAGAGAACAATGGGCCTAAGATACTAGTAGAGTCTGTTATCCAACCTTGTGTAAAACCACCAGGGTTATCGTTGTCCGTGGGTGTAGTTGTTCTAGTGCTGGTCTGATAAGGATCCGACTGAGGTAATTGCATAATATCCTCATCACGTCTAGACGCGGCATTCTCAAGCTCGTGTTTATAAAGTACTTCATAGTCGCTTCCAGAATACTTACTTGGATTACTACGACGAAGTGCGTTTGCCATACCACGACCTTCTGCATCTGAAGCTTTAGCTCTAGCTATATACTGTGCCCTTTCTCTAATAGCACCTTCTGGTATAACCATACGTTGATATGATATACCTTGCTCATTAGTAAATACTTCTGGTACAGCAGTATCGCCTATGTTTTGCCATAAGTTCTCAGTATTGTAACCAGTAAAGGCTTCTGGGAAACCGTTATACAAACCTTTTGATTTGGTATCCCATTCAGAATTAGTATAACTAAAAGTAGGATCTATGCCCGCAGGTGTTTTACCTTCAAGCATTTGCTTCCTAAGCGCCTCCTGTGCCATTGATGCTGCCTTATAGGATTCTAAACGATCTCTAAAGGCTAAGTCATTCTTCTTCTGAAAAGCTAAACGAGTAGCTTCATATTCAAACTGCTGTGGAGGTAATTGTCCAGACACATAGCGTTGTGTTAAGTCATCTGCTTTCTGAATGTACTCCTGTTCAAATGCAGACTGAGCTTCGCTATCTTGCCCAGGTAGAACGCGATCACGTGTTTGAATAGCGTCTGCTCCAATCATACCCTTCTGAGCAGCAACGTTGTTTTCCTTTGCTTGCTCATAGAGTTGTTGGAATGGATACGGTACCGTAGGCGCCACATAAGGCGCGTACGCATGATATGGATTAATAGGCATATAAGAAACCTCCGCGTTTAAATAATCTAGGACCAGATTGCGTAGCCCAAGGCGCTAAGTTATCCTCATATGGAGGATAGTAAGGCGGTATAGTTGATGGGTATGGATTAAGGTTTAACGAACGTTGTGGTAAAGGCACATAAGGCGCAGCTTGAATTGGACTATAAGCCGGTCTAGGACTTTGTGGTAATCCCGCATATGGGTTAAATCCTGTTGGTGGTGTATAAGGTTGGTTAACTGGATAGTTACCACCTAAACCAATAGCACCTTGCACAGGCCCACTATAACCTGGACGCATACTAACAGGGTTACCCAAAGGATCTATTCCTGCAGGACTCTTGCTTTGCATGTATTGGTCGTAATAATTCGTTGGGCTTTGCGCTTGAATAAGCTTATTCCAAGCAGCTTGGTTATACATGTTTCCTACATTAGCGCCTATAGCATTAACATCGGCAAACATCATATTATCGCGATTAGCTTTAGATCTTTGGGTACCATCAAGGGCCCATTGCATAGACGCTCTATCAGCTTCTCCTAAATTCTGCATACGGCCTAAACGAGCTTGGTCTAAACCAGTATTCATTTGGTTATATCGATCATATATAGAAGCGTCTGTGTTAGCTTTAGATCTAGAAGCCCCAATCATTAAAGCACCTAAACCCGCAGATGATCCGCCAGTTGCGCCAGGTAAAGACCGTCTAAGTCCCACATAGGTATTATCGTTTCTAGCCAACTCAGAAGTTGGATCGACATACCTAGGTTGGGCTGTAATATCCTGAGCGTAAGGATTATTATAAGCTGGAAACTTAGTAGGTTTGTTGAACGCTGTAAAGCCTAGGTGAGCTATATTACCTGCGTTCTGAATTCCAGCCTGCATCCATTGGTCATTGGTTAAGCCTCCCCAGTCTTTCTGCGGTAAGAACTTCTTTAAAC
>CALMKR010000301.1 GCA_937867625.1 uncultured bacterium
GAGCTTCGTCATGAGACCGGCAACATCACCGCCCCCACCAGAAACTGCCTTCATTGCTTCAAGGAGCGCCCCCATGTACGCTCGGCCAACGGTATTATCGAGATCAACTAGATTTACGGGGTTCCCAACCTTCTGGTTAATGAACTGCTTAATCTCGGTAATACGATTACGATAGACATCAAGCGACTGATCTTCTTGGTAAGGTGGCTTAAGCTCAATCGTTGGTTCTGAAGTTGGCGCTACAGCGGCAAGCTTTTCATCTACTACAGCTTTGGGCACCATATCGGTAGAGACAACTGAGACTGGTACGATACGAACAGGCTCTTGCGTAGGAGGTGTAATCGTGACGTCTAAATCTGATGCTGCTTCTGCTGGCGCAACCGGAAGATTTGGCGGCACTGACGCAACTTTAACAACAGGTGTAGGGGCTGGTTCAGGTTCAGGTTCAGGTATCGGCATTGGAGACGACACCGATGTTGATACTACTTTTTCAGTTACTGGTAGTGGCGCAAACACTGGCTGTGGTCGAGTATTACCAAAACCGTATCGGGCAGGGACAACTACTGCGGTAGTTGCTACTACTGCCGGCGTCGCAGCGGGAACAGCCACGGGTGTCATGACAGCCACAGGAGCTGGGGCGATTCCAGCCAGTGCCTCTTGAATGGTTGCTTCAAGAGTAGTATCTGGCTCATTTTTGAAAGCAAAAATGAGATCACGGAGTTCGCTTTTTTCTTCGCGAGACAGCTGACTCCCCCGGACCGCTGCCAAAGCAGCCACCACACCAGCTTCGCTATGTAAATCAAAAACGACCTCAGTCGCAGAAGAACGCACTCCCTGAACCATATTACTTCTTATACTACCACCCTATCAAAAAACTATTGATTAGTTTTCCTCAGCAGCGGCGGGAGATGGTGCATTTTGATTCGTCTGTGCACCCAACTTCTCTACCTCATCAGCAAAAATTTCTCCAAACTTTGGGTAGGTCTGCAAGAGTAGCGGCAACAAGTCTTCAGCTTCAGCATGTTCATCAAGCCAGGCTTCGAATTGTTCACCCGAGGCTTCATCCACACTCTCGACATACCGCTCGACCGCAGCAATAAAAACCGCAAAGGCTTGTTCTTCTTCAGGATTCATTTTATCGGTAGACATATTCAAAAATAATTAACTACTTTTTTGGGGCAGCAGCGAGCACCTCGGCTTGTAACAGATCAGCGATGGTGAGATTTACATCAACTTCAGATGGAATAACTCCACGTTGACGTGCTTCTCTGACAAGAGCATTAACCGCTTCAGCGCTGGGTAGTGCAATATTACGGACACCTAACTCCTGCATTACTTCTTGTGGCTTTTGCAACATTATTCGATTGAGTTCACCAACGGTCATTTCGAGAAGTCCGCGATTGTCTGCGGTGCGCGGTTGAAACCAACTGTCGATCATTGAAGGCGCCTTCGGTGCGATACCAAGCAGCGCAAGTTTCTCATTAAAAGCTTTGCTGTATTCAAGAACACCGCCGGGATAGGTTTCCGGTGATGTTACAGCTTCTGACACTTCTTCATCAATCAAAATCTCAGGAGCACTATCTGATTCAAATGAATCTATACTTTCGTCAGCAGCAGTTTCTGTCGTTGGACTATTGTCTACCAATACTTCGGAAGCGCTACCTGACTCGTAAGCTGTTAGGACTTTTTTGGCAACGGCATCAGCGAGGTACTGCGCCATCACTTGTAACGGCACTACGGCAGCTGTTGGTACCATATCCTTATCCGTGAGCCTGAGTTTTTCAAGCGCCCCCGGTGTCGCGAGATACGCGGCCAAGGCCTCCTCTACCACCGGCAAACGATTAACCTCTGATAGCACGGCTAAATCGCGAGCAAATGATTTTTCTACGAGTTTAGTGAGATTGTCATCCTCTACTGCCACTTCGGTATGGGGAGTATTGAGATATTGTCGGTATTCATTAATCCTTTGTTCAAAAGATTGTTTTGGAACATAGTAGTCAATCTTTTCACCAGGGAACGTAGTGCCTTTTTCACCACTCTTTACACCCGCTTCACGCAACCATTCAGCATTGTTTAGAAAAGTTATTTTCACATCAGCTTTAAGCTTTGTTACCAGTACCTCGGGGAGACCTTTGGTGTCTACCGTATCAAGGACAGTATCAATCGCTCGGTCAGGCAGTGTAGACTTATCGTCAAAAATCACCTCAATCACCGTATTATCAACTCTGATACTCTCAGTAGTGGCAATACTTTCTTTAGAGTCCGCCCCTGCAGTACTAAGCGTTATCGATTCAGCTGTTGGTGTATTCGGAACCGTATCAGTAGCTTGCGGTGGCAGGTCTCTTTCTCCCACTGATTCGAGCATACTTGGTGTCCCATCATACGAAACGGCAGCGACTTCAGCTACGCTTGGTTCACTATCTTCACGGGTATCTGCTATGGGCATGCTCATCGTTTCTGTCAGGACTGCTGGAGCTGAGATACTTGACGTCATGCGAGCTTCCTCTTCTGCCACCTCACGAGTGTATGGATGTACCGGAATTCGAACCACTTCGTTAGTAACTTCATCAACGCCCACAGGAACACCCTGGGCTACTTCAGTCCCCCACACCGCCTGTGAGCCGATGTTATTCAATGTCGCACCTATATCCGCTGACACGACTGGCATACGATCACCATATTCAGATAGCTTCTCTGGCGACACAACCGAAGCAATAACCAATGCCAATGCAGCTACCAGTTTTGGATTTTTAATGAGTCGTTCTTTTGTTTTTGGCGCCAAATTATGATTAGCAGCTACCTCTATCTTAGGTGTAGGCGCAACTGTAATTTCGACGTCACTCATCTGCTGTGCGGCATTGAGTAGGTCTTTTATCTTTTCTTGCAGTGTAATATACTGCGGGTCACTCGGTGAAAGACCCTCAAGCTGCGAGATCATCTCTTTTTGTACAAAAGCAACTGACTGCAGTACTGACGCGGGTATATTTGGTTTGGTCAAGAGTTCATCAATTACTTTTTTCAAGGCATCTAGTTCAGTAGTCGGAGCCGGCTCCACAAATGACTCAGCGTCTTGATGGGCCTGCTTGATATTGTCATGCATCTTAATCATCAAGCGAAGTAACATGATTTTGTCTTCACCAGTTTCGGCTTTAACGTACCGCGCACGTAGGCTATGAAAATTTGCAATGAGTGCTCGCAAATTACCTTGCTCAAGCGGTTGGTAACTTGGTAAACTTTCTAGCCGAGACAAGTCGTGTTGGTAGGTTTCAATATCCGCCAACATCGGCCTGATATCAACACTCATTTCTTTGGCTTTACGGTGAAAAATTTCAATGGTGGCAAAGGAATCTTCAAGTCCTTTAAATAATTTTGGAGTTGGTTGTACGTAGTAATTTGAAAGAGTTCGCTTGAACTGATCAATCATTGCCTGTGTATGACCAGCTTCATGCGCCGGCTGCAAAGTTGCGAGCAGTCGCAACTGCGACATTTCTTCTTCTATTTTACCCACCACATTCTCCATACGATGCACTTCGTTAAGTTCCTGCAGCTCTGCTTCTGGCAATGTCACCATCGTCAATTTTTGTGCTGGATTTGTATCTACACGTAAAGACTCACCCAGAATCAGAGGCTCCAGTGCTGGTGATTCTGGCACAGTGACAGTCCCTTGTGCGGGACTAATTGGTTCAGATTCGATGAGTTTCTGCATGTTAAGTACATGCCACTCGACTTTTTGCTGGAGAACCGCCACTTGTTTACTAAACTTTTTGTGCAGCTTTGTAAGCTCTGCACTTGGCACTTCGTCCTTGGACGCTTCTAGTTTTTCAACAAAATTGTCACGAGCTGACGCACATAAAACAAAAGAGCTTACCAGTAGTCCTGTCTTACCGTCCTTACCATAGATCTTTTTTACATCCGGATGTTCCTGTAACCCACGCTTTGTGAGTTCTTGGTAGAGTGGAACAGTTTTTTCATCATACAAAGCATCGACTCGAGAATTAAGAGTGTCTAGGCTACTCTTCATATGTTCTACAGTCACCAGAGACTCGATACCAGCTGATTCAGGTACAGGCGCAGTGGGTGCAGTCATTTCGATAGTTAGTGTCGGCAATTGAGAAAGTGACGGCACTGTAACCTCACTGGCAGACGCAATGACTTTTGTTGCTGGCGCAACCAGAGGATTTTCAATCAACTGTTGAACTGAAGCTAACACTTTTTTAATTTGTTCAAGATCAGTTACTGTTGTATGAGGTGTCGAAAACAGCGGCTCAACACTATCGACATGCTCTTTAATTTTTGATGCCACGGCACCAAACTGAGCCGGGTTTTTGGTATATCTCTCATTAAGTGCCAAAAACTGTTCATGAAGCTGCCGACGCTGTTCAAGAAGCCGATTAGTATAATTTTCTTCTACCGCTGGCCGAATTGCTGCCAAAGCGCCAAAGCCTTTTTCACCCATAATGGCTACAGTATATCACTAAGGGACGGAAGCACTGGTACTTCCTTGACGTAGCGTGCGGATATCTCTGCCTCGACCTCATACCGAGGCCGGCCGTACCGTTTGGCACTTGCCTCCTTAAGAAGCTCAACCCGGGCCGGGTCAGACTGTGGTGGCGGCATGGCCGCGAGGCTAAATGGTTTCGTTGGGACGCCGTTTGCGAGCATACGGACAAAAGCGTTCCAGTTGGGAACGTTCATGAGGTCGTTCGCTTCAAATGATGGAGCGAACTGTTTTTCGAGGAAGGTAGCATCTTCAGACCCAACACGGAAAGAAGCAATTGATCCCACGTTCCCAAACACCGCATCACGAATATCTTCATCAAGTTGCGCAATAAACTGGTGCGCCATCGTCAATGAGAGTTTGTACTTACGAGCTTCGGAGAGAATAGAGGCGATTGATGGTGTCGAGACATTTTGGAACTCGTCGATATGGAGGAAGAATGGGGCGAAATCCATCGATGGATTATCTACCCGCGACAGCGCAGCCATGAGAATCTTCCCCACCACAATCATACCGATGAGGTTCGCATTTATTTCACCGAGACGTCCCTTCGAGAGATTGACGAGAAGAATCTTGCGTTCGTCCATGATCTGCCGGAAGTTAAACGCACTCTTTTGTTGACCAATAATCGGTCGCATATAATCATTGGCGGTAAAGACGTCAAACTTCGATACGATGTACGGCACAATATTCTCGAGCGACGCCTCACCGCCTGCCTTCGTCGCAATCTCCCGCCAGAACTGAACCACCACTGGATTCTTGGCTTTCTCGAGCTTCATGCGGCGGTATTTGGCATCGGCCATGACCCGACTGATATCCATGAGCGTGTTTCCACTCTCAGGGTCTTCCATCACGAGTAGAGTAGCATTTCGGAAGTACTGCTCGAACATTGGACCCATACTCTCAGGGTTCGCACCGTAGAGTTTTTGGAAAATCGAGAAGAGTTCGTTGACTACAAAGGTCTTTTGCTCGGGCTTCCGCTCATCGTACTCGAGCATGTTGAGTCCAATTGGATTGTCGAGGTTTGAGGGGTCAAAGTAGATGACATCCTGTTCGCGATGGGCCGGAATTGAGCCAAGGACAGTTTGAATATCAGTCCCATGCGGGTCGATCATACAAACACCATGTCCGGCTTCGATATCTTGCTGAATGAGATTCTGAAGGAAAACAGACTTACCCGTACCAGTCTGCCCGATGACATAGAAGTGACGCATACGGTCTTTATCTGTCATATAAATGGCCTTTTCGATATTACGGTGACGGTTGATACCAAGGAGTGTGCCCTCGGTCGGCATATCTGTTGGTGCAGCCGCAGTAGCTGCGTGGGACTGCTTAAATTGTGGCGAGGAAACAATCCCATTACCCGGGAAGTGAATAATGGTCGAGAGCTCAGTCTCCGAGAGTGGCATGGCAGTCTTACTGTTAAACTCGCGGAAGGAGAAAGCCTTTTCAGCTAGCCTGAGACTCGACCCGGTACGATGCTGGAACGTAAACTGATTACCGGTCAAATGCGCATACTGACCAAAGGTGGCTTCGATTTCACGCAAAATATCTTTCGCCCGATGCTGATCACGTGCAGATACCGCTATACGTATATTCGTTTCAAAAAAGTCACCTTTTTGCTTTTCGGCAAAAAGTTCCAGGGCTTCTTGATCTGGTTCTGGAGGCATATCATCTTTTGGTTTGGCACTCGAAAAAAATAGTTCACCGACTCCGGCCATCATTTCGCCAGTGAGGGTACTGCGACGTATAGCTTCGCCCGGCTTCATACCCTTTTTGACCCGCTTTACAATCTCTTCATAGGTACCACGATACGAATGTTTTGGATGACGGAACAGGAACTGAACTGCCGCCCCACCACCGTCTCGTTCGATTTTGGAAAAGGCATTAAGCAAAACCGCTAATGGGTCTGATGAAAACGCTTCATGGGTGCGCAGTGGATAAATCGGGTGTTTTTTGAGACTGAGTTCAGAAATGATACTGTCTCCACCATCTACAAAGATGTTGTAATCATGGACCTGCTCAGTTAAGACAGCGTGTGGAAATAGAGACAAGGTCTGCTTTTCAAACAGGGTCACAAACGACGTTGGTACCGCTGCATAAAATACGATGTCGTCACTATTGTCCGCCACCGCAATCTCAAGCGCCACGTGTTGGGAACTGTCCTTGGCTGAAATTGTACGCAGTCCCCGAAATAGCTGTTCCATCATCCCGATGAGGTCAGCCAATTGGTATTCGCGGTCTTGGCTATTTTTCAATTCCGGCAAAGTCACCTCAAAGAGCGTCATATGGAGTATCTGCCAAGGCGGCACCCCCTCTTTGAGATCTTGGGTCGTCATACCACCTTTGATTTGTTCGATGAGGGACCGGTGTACTTCATCAATCACATACGGATTATCAACCTTCTCGAGGACCGAGAGCGCGTTGCGAATGCCTTTTTCGGCAGCGAGTACGAGAATATCTTCTACCGGTGTACGGGTCGTCGTGATGTGCTCCTGAAGACTCGCGAGCTCGTGACCATCCATTACTCGCCCGCCGTCGAGAATGACCTTCGGCGTAAACATGCCGTACTCGCGAAGCTCAGTCTTTGCCACCGCCTCAAAGTCATTATGGTCGGCTTCTGGCTGGCGCGATAGCAACTCGCGTTCCCGGAGCGCGATGCGCTCACGCAAAAAAGCAATCTCTTCTTCAGGACTGGTAAATCTCTCTTGAGGAACACCCTCGCGCATATCACTCTCTATGATACACCATCACCGCATTCGAAGACGTCACTTCACTCCCCAACTAAAACAAAAAAGCCGTAATGGCTTTTTGTGAGACTTGTTGATTACTGGCTCTTCAGGAGTCGGTAGATGCCTGTCGCCACTCCACCAATCGTCACGAGGAAGAGGATAAAGAGGAGGATAGGGCCAATCACTGGTACAAAGAGCATCATCTGTACAGCGAGAGCACCTAGTGTAATCAGAAGCGTATTGACCTCATGAGTATTTTGGAAGGTGCGGCCAATGAGCGTACCGGCAATCACGTTCATTAGTGGGAGCGCCAGCACCAACATCATCAAAAAGATTGCAAGGAGTGAGAGACCAAGGAAGAGGCCGAGCACACTCACCATAAGAATCATAATCGCTACAGGAACAGCAACCAGTAATCCAAAACCAATAAATCCTTCACGAGCAATATTGTCTGTAGCCTGACGGGCATAGAGCGAAAGCGGACGCTTGAGTACCAGATAGATCGATAACGACGCAAAGAGAGAGACCAAAAAGGCCATGGCTGCACCGCGGTACGGACTACTGGTTGATTCAGTTGTCACCAAGTCACTCTTCGTAATAGTACCAGCTACCTGCGCACCAGGTGCACGCACGATATCGGTCTGACTGGTATACGCAACATCCCCCGTCACTATCGCTCGATCACCAAGTGTTAGTCCGACCACCTTCATATCAAGAGCACCTATAGCTCCATCAACACGCACTCGTTCGGCCACACCAAGCACATCGCCTTTGACCACTCCTTCGATCACCGCTTCACCGGCCACAAGGAGCACATCACCTTCAATGGTGGCGGTAGAGAGAATAGATACACGCCCACCAACAACGAAGACTGAACCGGCTACGTGGTCGGCAATAGTTACGTCCCCTCCAATAATACGAACGTCTTCAGTAACCGTCGCATTAACACCCACCGTTCCCCCGAGGACTAATACATCATGCTCAATTGGAGCATTAATCGAGACAGTCCCAGCGGCAGCCACTACGTCCCCAGCGACGGCACCAGAAAGAGAGACGGTGCTGCCAAGCGCATAAAAGTTCCCCTCGACACGCTGGTCGTCGGCAATGGAGATGGCTTCACCGGTGCGAACCACTGTTTCGGCCTTGGCCGTTGGTACATATACACCAAATAAAGCAATGATAATAAAGGCTGGGACAAATTTCATAGTAACCAAAAATATAACACAAAATTTACACTTTGGCGAATATTATCCAGCGGTCGGTGCTACATATGTCACTGGAGCTTGCATGATTGATACCAAGAGGAGCGCCAGTACAAAAAAGAAAAGACCGCCAAAAAAGAGCGCCAAGCGCGGTCGTGATAATTCGAGCTGGCCAGTGTGCCAGTTACGAATATAGAGAAAGAAAAAAACGAACTGCCAAAAACTCATAACTACGATAACTTCTTATATAGTGTACCAGTGAGCACCAATATCGCGACACCCAGCGCGAGGATAAGCACCGGATATCGCTCAAGCATGTCAGCCTCAAGTAATAGCTGTTCAATCCCGAGAAACGTCATAATCACACCTAGTGTCGTCAACAAAGAAAACAAGGTGGGGTACCTTTTTGCAAAATTCTCTCGGGCCGGTTGTACCAACGTATCAATTTTTTGAGTTGCTCCGACCATCGTTGCGTCTATAGTATCAAGAGTGGTAACAACTGACGTTTCAATAGTTTTTTTAATTTTTTGCATAATAATTTATTTGTCTGTCTGAGTTGCAGGAGTAACGTCAAACAACTCTTTACCCCGATTCCACATAGCGTCCTCTCCCTGCAAATGAAGCCAATACCACCACTCAGCCCCCCAAAGATACTGAGTGTCATAACGAGTATGCTTGGCATACTCAAGAATATCGTTAAATTTTTCGAGATTCATTCGTGTGTATTGCACCGGTAGTGGCACCTCAGTGACTGGTGCCACGAGCCAGGGCTCGGCGGAAAGCTCAATGAGAAAGGTCGGCTTCTTACCGTAACGTAGCTCCATCAGACTCTCTTTGAATCGGTAAAACCACGGTGGTAGGAGGGTGCGGAATTGCCCGAGCTCGGGGTTCCAAAAATGTACGTAGACACTCGTTCCAAACGCGTCACCATGACGGTACGCACCGGCCCAAGTACCGAGGTTCCCACTATCAGTTACGAGTATTGGTCTGGTTGGATCAAGTTCTTTCGCTAAAGCAACCTCGCTCGCCAAGAACTCTTCATCAAGATGTCCACAATGTTCAAAAGCAAAGAGTGCCAAGAATGGTTCGTTTTCAATCTGCCAATAGATAATGGCAGGACTATCTTTGTAACGGTCAATTACAGCTGTCATGTAGGTGAGCTGTTCAACTTGTTGTGTCTCTGCATCAAGGGCATCTACCCAGTCTGGCACATGGCACTCTGGCCAGCGCGGCAGTCGTCGCCCTACTGCCATGACAATCGTGGCTCCTGCCTCTTCCGCTTTTTTGACCTGGTAGTCGAGCTCCTTGAAGTTCCATACATCATTTTGTGGTTCAACCATTGGCCAATGAGCTGCCAAGCGAAGTCGTCTGACACCAAGGTCGTCGATGATGGCGTCGTAGGTTTCTTGCCAATCGAGTCCGAGTTCCCGTGCATACGGCGTATTAAAAGACATACCGTAGGCAATTTGTTCAGGAACTGGTTTGTAAGCCAAGACAGTTACCACGATGCAACCGACACCTATAACGGCCAGGGTCCAAAAGAAGATTTTTTTGAGTTGAGGTCGTTTCATCATAAGAACAAAATGAAGTAGCCAACCATAATGAGCGTCACGTAGAGTACCCGTCGCATCACTTCGTGCGGACGAGGTTCGTGAACCGCCGCACTATCAGGCAGCCAGGCCGCGAAGAAAATAGTGATAAGAAGGATAAAGACGAACTTCACTCCATCAAGGGCTTGCACCACAGCCACGTCTCCCATATCCGTCGCTTTGAGAATCAAAAAGGCTGAGACACCGGCCAGTATCTTGGTAAAGATCACCAGTATACTCGTACGCCTTGTGGTGACCTTGGCTTGTTCTTTGAGCTTGCGGAGGTTCATCGGTACCAAGAGCCACGAGAGCGCAAAGAGGACAAAAGCAAGTCGTGACCAAAAGAATCCATCATCAAAACTCGTTTCGAGGAAAAGTCCTTTCATTGTCACGTAGTGAAGGGCAAAAAAGAGTCCACTATGAAACACATGGAGGGTCGCGTCCCAATCGGGTAGGCCTTGAGCCACCATCATGGTACCAAGAGCAAGTACGAGGACTCCCCAGAGCAGATTGAGGGAAAAGCCCGAATCCAAAAACAACCAACTAAACCCAAACGACATAAGCGCAGAGATCGCACCAATCACTGGCATGACATTCACCGCCTCAGACTCCCGCAGAGCGGAGTACATTGATACGAGTGCCATAAAGAAAGTGTACGCCGCCAAAAAGGCCAAGGCTACCACCGTCAACGACGGCATTTGGAGATTCTTGAGGTGCGGAAAACCTATGTCTTGGAGACCAGGTATATACCCCAAGGCGAAGATAACCGCCCACCCACCGGTAAGAATACAAGAATAGAAGGCATATAAAAATGGCTTCGGCATCGCGGTAGCGTCCGACACAATGTACTTATCGAGAATCGCAACAATCGCACTAATAAACTGTCCGAAGGTTGCGAGTAATATCCACGCCATTATGCCATTATTCTATCAGACCATTGTCTTCGATAATTTTCTTATACACGTAAGCTGATGGACGCGGAGTTCGCTTGAGGGTGTCGTAATCGATAGCGATGAGTCCAAATCGCTTTTCAAACCCGAGCGCCCACTCGTAGTTATCAAAGAGTGACCAATAGATATGGCCACGCACATCAATACCATCTTGAATCGCCCGCCACGTCGCCTCAACTTGTTTGGTGATGTATTCAGCCCGATCACTATCATCATGATCAGCGAGCCCTGCTTCACAAATATAAATTGGAAGATTGTAAGGCTTTAATACATGAAGTGCTTGATAGATGCCTTCTGGTACCATTTCCCACCCCATGTCAGTTTTTTTATATGATGGACGATCGCCATATTTCACATAGTGATAGAAGTTAAGACCAATAGAATCTGAGAAACGTACCACTCGACGCAGCAGTAGGCGGTTAACAAACCAGTCTTGCAATTTTGCCCGCAATCGATTTTTAAATTCATGATTTGCATCATAAGCCACAACATGATGGACGATATTCACATCAATATGAGGTGCATGTTTCTTGATCATTCGATAAGCTTTTTTATGAGCCTTAACGAGGTTGTGGAGGACTTTGAAATAGACAAACGCATTCCAAAAGCTGCGGTTTGGTCTCGCCTTTTCTCTATCACCAGAATATGTAAGCTGATTAAGCTCGGTAACAAAATTAAATTGTTTAAATGGTGGCCAATTCCCTTTTAACCACCCGAGCCCTGCATACACAACTGGCTCGTTAATGGTAGACACAACGACCAACTGTGAACCCAATTCCTTAACGACAAATTCTACATATCTCGCAAAGATTTCTGGTGCATCTTTTCGTTCAAATCCACCCCGTTCCGAAAACCACAACGGTAACGTAAAGTGCCATAAAGTAACTAACGGCGTGATGTTGCGAACACGAAGTGCTTGCAACACGGAACGATAATGCTCAATCGCTTCCTGGTTAAACTTCCCTTCCTCCGGTTCAATCCGGGCCCATTCAATCGAAAAGCGGTGGGCATTATGTCCAAGCTCTTTGGCGAGATCAAAGTCACTCTCATAGCGATGGTAGTGATCGCAGGTAATACCGCATACCGGGACACGTCCCTCGCGAGCGGCTTTCGCCCAATCATTATTCTCGATACCGCCTTCGACTTGGTAGGAGGCGCTAGCCGCACCCCAGTAGAACCCATTTGGAAAAGTTTTTTTCATAACAGAGAAATTATAGCAGAGAGATACTCATGAGTATGATAGCAAGCATAAACAATGAATACTCTATCAAAGCGGTGGGATTTATGGTGAGATACCAGTACTTAATCCAATCATCAACACCATACTTCTTAATGTAGCTCGGCAATTCTTCGTGAGACCAAGAGGTTACCACTCGTACCTCACGTTCGCTGACTGGCAGCTCATGCCACGTTCCGGTCTCACGAAGCAGCAATGGTGTCTGATTCACCCGTCGTGTGAAAAATTTGTAGTGTCGTGTCGAAAAAGGATACAGCAGTGCCAACCCCCAACCGGTCCCATACAAATCATTTATCAAGTGGAGACAAAGTACCATGAACCATAAGAGTCCCCAGTAGCCAAACAGGTACCACGCCAATAAACCAAGTGGTATCGAGATGACAGGATAATGAAGGAAGGTGCGGTGGTCACGCATATGCTCGGCACTTGAGCCCACCTTACCGCGAGCAAGGAGCTCAGGCACCGCATCAATATCGGGTGACATTGCGAGTACTATACCGACAATAAAGTGCCACCACAGTGGGTCAATGCCTACAATGGTAGCCGCAAGGAGTACCGCAAAAATACCATTTGCCCAGTCCGCTAGGAGTGCCAATACATTTTTCATTACTACCAGTATAGCAAAGGGCGCGATTGCGATCGCGCCCTTTTGATCTTCCAGATCCCCTCAGAACAGTTGGGCGTCGTAGAACATCACCCCTTTACGAGCTGCCAGCTCGCGGTCGGTGACCGTCTGGATCTCTCTCCAGGTAAACGGGCCAGCTACAACTGTCAGTGAGGCTGACTCCTTAAGACCACTGACTAGTCCGAAGCGAGTGTTCTGCGGCCCAATTCTGACCGCGACAAGATCTTTCTTCACTCTTGCTTTCGAGATTCGCTGCGCCGAATCAGTGAGGAATACCAACCGGTAGTCCAGTTCAACATCCCCGACTTTGAGGATGTACCACTTCCATGCGAATCGCCACCACCAGCGCCAGAGGATAAAGTAGTCCTCCGGCCGACGTGCGGTTGGATCTCCTGGCAACACCAACCACTGCAGGTTGAGTTGGCGAGACTCATCTTGCCACCAGCCTGACCGATCCACCAACTCTTTCCATAGTTTTTTCACCAAGTTAGCGCCTCCCGCGCTCGTTATACAAATTTACAAGATTATACAACTTTATTCAAGAAAATCAATCTCTTCGGCTGGTTTCCGGAATAATGGTGGCGCGAGGTAGGTGCGCCATTTTTCATACAAGAGTGCAGTGGCGAGCAGGTCATGCGTGTTATAGACTGCGATATCGCGGGAGCGTCCTTGTGCAAACAATGCCGCCACATCATCCCCCGCTACTCCATGGCTCTTTGGACTCTCTATCCCATAAGCCCGGCAGAACATATGGAGACTCGGCCGCTTTGTCATCGCACCATAAAAAGTCAGTTGGTCTGCCAGGTCAACATGGTACGGCGGTATTTGCTGCGTGAGGTACCGGTACCGCATAAGATCAACCGTCGGCACGACAGTATTTGCCACGCTCCGGTGCAGTAAAAATGGTATATCAAACATCCTGCCATTAAAAGTCACAATCGTTTCGTACTGCGCGACACCTTCCCAGAATTCAGCAAGCATCGCAGTCTCACTACGGGCGCGATACCAAAACGAACCAATCCGCTCGTCAGTGGCTTCACCACTGTTTTGGTAATAGACCGTCCCCTGCTTACGTTCGAGGTCGTATACACCGAGCGCCACAACAAAACCGGTTAGCGGCGAAAAGCCCAAACCATTTTTGATATCATCGAGTTTCGCCTGATACTCTTCTTTGTCAGTGGTTGTCTTGTGTAGCCAGCGCGTCAGTACGTCTTTGGTTACCGCATCAAAACTGTCCCACTCCTCCCCTACCGTTTCAATGTCGATAATGAGAGTAGACATAGCGTGCTAATTTATCTGGCTTGGACTAGCACTAAAACACGTAATGAGTCCCGGACGATCCGCGTCAAGCACATACCGATACTGTCCACCGACGATTGCTCCACCACAGGCATCAGTCGCTACTTTGCTCGGTCCATAGATCGGAAAACCATCTAATGAGTAACCGACAAGACTATCACCGCCGAAGACCGTGTAGAGAGCGAGCTCATTGTTACGAATGAGGGAACCATCAGTAGCAATACCAATCACATCAGCCTGGAGACAGGCACTACTACCAGAAGGCCAACTACGGAGCGAGATAACTGCCCGGATAGTTTCGGGAGTGGTTGAAGATAGTGCATTAGCCACACCACGTTCGAAGTAGACGCGCGCGCCCTCACGATTCTCTGCAATAATCTGTTGTGGTATCCACTGCACTGCAAGGGTACGATAGCCAGCACAGGTTTTTACCGTTACCACTTCAGTCGGTGTTGTAGAGGTCGGCACAGTAACTGGCGCTACGGGTTCTGGCTCAGGTTCACTTTCTGCTACCGTACTAGCACCCAGCCGTTCAACTACTTTAGCCCGGAGGACTTCAAGCCGGCTCGCTCGGTTGTCCTCTGGCGTCGGCACATCTGCAGCATAATCCACCTCGGCATCACTCTCGCTGAGGAAACTAGCAACAAATGGCAGCGACTGCCAGGTCTGCCAGACCGAAGTCCCCATAATTGCTAGGAGTAAAAATGCCACCGCAAGGAGGAACAGAACAAAATCGCGGGTTCGTACCATAGCACTATCATAACAAACAAAGACGGGGCATGTCTGCCCCGTCCCCATTTATTTTACTTTTATCTCAATCAACTTTTCAACCCGTCGAATGTCTGCAAGCAATTTTGCTCGGTCAACATTGTACATAAAAAGATTAAACACTGACTTTCCACCATTTTTTGCAAACACCGCACGATCACCAACTTTTTTATTGATTGCCACACTGTGATATGAATCAAGTGATTGGATCTTTTTTAGTCCAAGAATACTGGTCAATACACCTTCTTTTTTAGAAAAAAACTTCATAGCACACGCGTGACCCTGGCATTTTTTTGGAATGACTGGAGTTTTTGGAATGCGAACTAACACATCATTAAGCGAGTGATCGATGCCACAGCTTAACTCGTAGAGTAGCGGACGAAAACCTCCCACTCGCGGTCCCACTTCAATTACTTTCCACTCATTATCAATTTTCATGAGTTCGATATGGGCCGTTACACTGCGTAATCCAAGTGCATGTATGGCAGTCTCAGCCACTTCGCGTGCGTTGTAGACCGTTTCCATCTTGAGGCCACTAGGTGTCATTTGAATATAATTGAAAAAATCATCGTATCCAACATCTTTACCAGTTTTTATCTTTACCAGCGGGCAGTGCCAAACCTTACCGCGCGAATCAACATATGAATCAATCGTATACATCTCACCTTCCATATATTGTTCGGCTATCACCGTTGGCGCTTGCAAACGATTTAGTTTGGCATACTCAACCTTTAGTCGTTTGAAAATATTAACAATGGCTTTGTCGTATTCCTCACGGAAATAGCACTTGGTGACCAACTTACTTTCTTCCAAGTTTCCAGGTTTGATAATGAGCGGAAAACCAATTTTATTAATAACTCGATCCGATTCTTCTTTTGTCGAATTTTTAACACGAGTAAATTTTGGAGTAATTTTTGGATCAAACAGGCGAAACCGCTTGCGCATTTCATATTTGTCGGTTGCCCAGCGGAGCGAATCTGAAGTTGGTGTTCGGAGATACGGCACATGTGGCACCACTTCACTGAGTCGTGATGCACCCGCTTCACCACGGGCAGTAATGGCTCGAAGCTGGTCGTGGTATGGCAGTAAAGCTGTGGCAATTTTGTGCGCCTTCGTAAAGTCGATATGTTCAACAAAATCAGCATGGAGGCTCTCTAGGGTATCTTTGGCTTGATGTTTTACATCACGCAAAGCCAGAATTTTGGTTCCCGGTAGATTTTTTCGCACCGTCTCTATTGCTTGGGCTGGAGCCAGCTCGACAAACGCGATAATATTCTTTTTAGCTTTTCGCGGTTTTTGCATGACTAGAGAGGTTAGATGGGATTATCAGGTCTTGAATAATACCATAAAGTGTGGTATTGTAAAGGCACGTTACCAAAATATATGGTTATTACCCACGCCAGCCATCACTCATGGTTCAAAGAAACTGCCGCCGATAGCCTTAGTCACTATGGCAAAAGTGACAAAAAAAGACTCAGCCGAGCAATTATTGAAGCTCCCTTACACAATATAAAAGCGGTTTTTGCCAAAGCAGATGAGATTTTTTTTGAGTGGTTTATACCACTCTACAACGAAACGATTACCCAAAAGAACAATCCGCTGGTTTTTGATGTTCGCGGTACAACCGTAGACAAACCAGGTAAAAATTCTGTTTATAAAACACTCACACTCTGGCAAGGTGAAAAAATTGTTGGTGGGTGTATCTTCTCATGTTGGGAAGAACGTTATTCGATTGCCTATCGTATATTCAGCAAAGACTGGCCTGACTACAGTCTTACCGCAAACCCGGCACTTTATGCTGAGTATCTCATGGATGAATATACACGTACTCATGAAAAAGCTACACTCTCTCACGGTCTAGACCGTAACCCGTATGGTATTAATTCATCTATCGGTCTTGCTATGTTCAAATTGTCAGTTGGCTGCAATGCAAAACTTCGACACAACCATTTAGAAAAATTTGAACTTGATACTGATAGTCTCACTACCGACACGCTTGTCCTTCACTACCCTGAAACTGGTGAGCTGATAACTGAAGCAACGCTCGTCTGCAACGAACAAAATCTAAAAAAGTACGATCAACTTTTTTCGTATGGGGACCGCCTAAAAATTAATACGATTATAAAGTAACACTATGGAAATACCCTACGCTGCAAAACAAATCTGGCGAAAACCAACCAGTGAATATCCCGAGCAATTCTATAGTAAAAAAAATGCTAAAAGAATACGGTCAACACTAGCTCGTGCCGATGAGCTTAATGTTGTATGTGAGTTTACCCCTCTTTCTGCTGATTTCTTGGATTGGTTTAGTCCGATGTATGTTGACTTAATTGGCAAAAAGAAAAATGCCAATTTACATGATTTGTATACTAAAACTTTAGGTAGCTCAAATCCAACATATGATTTTTGGTCTCTTACGGTTATGATGAATAATCATCGGCTTGGTGGTGCAATTATCTTTGCCAACGCTGAGAGACTCATGATTGCGTACCGTGCATTTTTACCAAAATGGCCAGAGGGATCATTACAAGCTTCCCCATCTCTATATGCTGAATACATGATTGCCAAAAATGCTTTTAAGCTCAACAAGCAGCAAATCTCGCACGGCAAGGACCGAAATCTGTTTGGGCAAAACTCTAGCATCGGTCAGTTGATATATAAACTATCAGTCGGATATATACCACAACTTCCGGTGGCAACTGTCGCAGACCGGATAGAAATGCTCACTTTTGAAACAAGTGCGGCAATTGAAGATACGGTTGTGCTTCACTACCCGAGTACTGGGGACAAAATAACTGAAGCAACACTAGTAACCTCACGTTTAAATGAAGAAAAGTACTCTCAATTATTACATTATCCTGAGTTACTCAAGGTAACAACGGTTTACCGAGACTAAATCCCAAATTGTACAGCTGGAGCAGCGGCTGGCTGTGTTTCTACAGCACCTTCAGTGGCTGGAGCACCCATTCCGCCCGTAACATCTACTGATGGATCTATCGCGTTGATGATCTGAGCACGGAACTCATCAAAAGTCTGAAACTTCATTGGTTCACCGTTCAGGAGGAATGATGGTGTGCCGGTGAAGCCAAGGTCACGCGCTTCAGCAAACTGTGACTGCACGTGACTACGCAGAATTGATGAACGCTGCATACGAGTAAACTCATCGATATCAAGTCCAACCTCGTTCGCATACTGGAGGAAAAACTGAGCTGGATTTGTACTGTTTGACCAAGTACCCTGGTTCTCAAACAAGAAGTCGTGATATTCGAAGAACTTCCCCTGCTGGCCAGCGGCTTCTGCGGCCCGAGCGGCTGGTTCAGCCAGACGGTGAATCTGTGACAATGGGAAGTGGCGGTACTCAAACGAGAGTTGATCCCCGTACTCATCAACAATCTCCTTCACAACACTATGGAACTGCGCACAAGCAGGACACTGGAAATCACTATACTCAACAAGCTTCACTGCCGCATCAGGATTACCCTTGATATGTGCCTTTACCTCAACACCGGCATTGTACGTGTCGTTGGCACCAGCTGAATACCAAACAGCGCCACCAATAAGAAGGACAAATAGAACGCCCAAAATAACCCATGGATTTTTCAACCCGTTAGAAGTAGAAGACATGAAAATAAAAAATCAAAATTAACCACAAAACCTTATTCGTTATTTCTAACGGGTTTCATATAGGGCTATTGTACCAGAGCAGGCTCGCTGGAGCGATGTTGGCAACACTTGTAAAGTGCTTATTTTTATGCCATAATCTTATTAACGTCGATTCAAGACTTTTCTTGATTGTGTAGCAACTGAATATTTTGGTTCCAGCGATTCGCCCTAGGAAGGGGCGAATCGGGAACGAAGTTCGTAATAATCGCTACGCTCGTTTACTCACTTCATGGCAAAACGACCCTTCATTCGCAAACAAAAGCGCAAACAACACGGCGCGACTTTTTGGGATAATGAGTACAAAAACGCCAATCACCTCAAGCTCTCAACTGATCATAGTGAAGACCTCGAGAAGTTCACTCGCTTCATCCCCCGCCAAGAGCGTGAGGATGTGTTGGCTCCCGGTGAGTCTGCTCTTGATGTTGGTTGCGGTAATGGACGTAATCTCATCTTCCTCGCTCGCCAGTTTGGTATGCAAGGTGTTGGATACGATATCTCCACCGCGGCAGTAGCCCAGGCGAAGGTCGCCTCAACCGGGTTGCCGCTCCAATACGAAGCCCGGTCAATTGCTGGTCCGATTACCGTACCAGACAACTCACAATCACTCGTGCTTGATATGATGTCGTCTCACTTCCTCTCGTCTGCCGAACGCACCGTTTTGCGTGATGAAATCTTCCGAGTCCTCAAACCAGGTGGTTTCCTCTTTATGAAAACCTTCCTCGCGGATGGTGACCTCCACACCCGTCGCCTCCTCAAGGACGCACCAGCTGAAGAAGAAAACACTTACATCCACCCAGTCATTGGTGTACCGGAATATGTTTACACTGAAGAAGCCTTAACGGAGTTCCTCGGTGAAAAATTCATCATCCACAAAATCTACCGCTCGCATAAGCATGTGCTCAAGGGACGGGCACGCAAACGCCGGACTGTTTCCATTTACGCCGAAAAAGACTGGCATAGCTAGAAAGAGAAACTATTGATTTTCTAATTTTGCGATTAAAACTGAGGCAGCATTATCAATGGCAACGCGGGTGTCATGAAAATTACTCTCATCATGTAAGACTGCGGGTTGCGCGTAGATTGCTCCAGGCGTTTTTACTACACCAGAGTAATCGCTCCGACCATAAATTTCAGGAAATGAATTACTGGTCGAATGATCAATTTGTGCATAAAAAATTTCTCCACCCAATTTTTTGGCTTGCCCATCAGTGGTGCTCTCACTATCAGTTCCAATCGCACCTAATACTGCGACATCAAAGGTCATACCAAGAGCCCGCATTTCACGACAGATGTCAGTGAGTGCATCGCCACTATTGATAACATCGTCAACAATCAAAACTCTACCCCCACCCTGATCTTCTAAGGTATCACGCATACCATATATAACTGAGCCAATGCCATTAGCTCGATTTTGTTCATCATCATGCCCATACGTGCGTTTCCCTGCAACAAATTGTAGTGGTGTTTGCCTAAAACCTTGTACGATTTTATGCATCAGGAGCGCTGGTACTCGGCCACTCGCATCAATACCTACCACCAGACCATACGCTCCACTTTTGATACGCTCACGCAGTACTTGCTGATCTAAAAGCTTCTCAACACGTACAATCGTATCAGGAACAACATCTGGACCATTTTCAATTACCGTTCCATCTGCGAGGATGCGGATTTTTTCCATAAGTATAGGATTAGCGAACTTCAAGTTCACCTTCAAAAACTGGCCATTCCATACCAGCATCATTAGGACCGGCACTAGGAGCAGGTGTAGTAGATTTTGTTTCAACGGTAGTCGCAGCTTCTACCTCGACTGCAGCTGGAGTACTGGTCGGCAGCGGCGCCACCTCAACCACTTCTTCCACCTCTTTTGCCGGATACGCAAGCGTATAAATATAGTACGCACCAGCGAGAATAATGAGGCTTTGAATCACTAAAATGATTTTCATATGCTACTATAGTACCACATGCAGTTTGTAGAAAAACAGCGCCGCCGACTCGGTTTTGCCCTCCGAGGCATCCATTATGCCCTGCGCACCGACAAGAGCTTTCGTCTCCAGTGGTACGGAGTTGGGAGTGTTGTCGCCTTTGCGATTGTCGTACTTACCCCAGTTACTAGTATTGAATTATTGTTTTTGGTACTCGCCTATTTTCTCATTTTGATTACCGAACTCCAGAATTCTGCTCTTGAGTACGCCCTTGATCACCTTCATCCAGAAACCCACGATAATATCGGCCGCAGCAAAGATATGGCGGCGGGTGCAGTGTTCTTGGCCGGACTATTTTTGACGATTGTGATTGCCACCCTACTCTACCCTCGAATGATGAGCGACCTGCATACCCGCGACATACCCAGTAGTCCAAGCCAGTTGGAGACCATAGCCTCCTGATGGC
>CALMKR010000302.1 GCA_937867625.1 uncultured bacterium
GTAGTTTGAATATTTTTTTTTTTTTTTAAAAATGATTTTATTTTTTATCAACACAAATGATTGAAAAGAAATTGTGCGAAAAAATTTTACACGTGATAATAGATGTAAGCAGACATTCTCTCATATTGTTTGATCTTTGAAGCGAGAGAGTCATGCGGTCGAAATTTATTCAACTAACTCTCATCACATACTATGGCAGTAGCAAAAAAGAAGGCCGCTAAGAAGGTAGCCAAGAAAGCAGTGAAGAAGGCTCCAGCAAAGAAGAAGGTAGCCAAGAAAGCTGTAAAGAAGGTTGTCAAGAAGGCTGCCCCAAAGAAGGCCGCAAAAAAAGTAGCGAAGAAGAAGTAAGACACCTCCGTGTCGAGCTGATTGCATAAAACCGCCTTTGGCGGTTTTATGTTTGGACGCTCCTTGTGTTGTATGTTGTGGATATATGAACTTTGATTTATCTGTAGTGCAGGAAAAGGCGTTCTATTTATTTTTCCTATAAAAAACGGTATACTTGGCAAACTATGTCATTTTTAGATAGATTTTTCGGCCCTTCTTACAAGAGTGAATTGGCCGTCCTGGCACCACTAATAGCCTCGATTAATGCGCTTGAGGAGCGTTACGTCGAGTTTTCAGTTGCGGAACTGCGGGCCGAAACTAACGCCCTGCGGACCGCGTTGGCAGCTGGTGAAAAGACGCTTGATGATGTACTGCCTACCGCCTTTGCGCTAGCTCGAGAGGCTAGTAAGCGTACTCTTGGACTGCGACACTATGATGTGCAGCTCATTGGTGGCGCACTGTTGCATCGTGGCAAGATAACAGAAATGCGCACAGGAGAAGGAAAGACGTTGGTCGGTACATTACCTGCTTTTTTGAATGCGCTCAATGGGAATGGTGTCCATGTCGTGACGGTTAACGACTACCTAGCTCGGCGTGACGCCGCCTGGATGGGTCAGGTGTATGATCTACTCGGCTTGTCAGTTGGTATTATCAATAGTACAGGTTCTTATCTGTATGATGCGTCACATGTTGAAAAGGATCGTGAGCGTGATGAAGTAGGTTCATATAAAGTAGTCTATGATTTTTTGCGTCCATGTACACGCACTGAGGCATATGCAGCGGACATTACATATGGTACCAACAGTGAGTTCGGTTTTGACTACCTGCGCGATAATATTGAATTTGATACAACCCGCTTACGGCAGCGCGGCCACACCTTTGCGATTATCGACGAGATTGACTCGATTCTGATTGATGAAGCACGTACACCGCTCATCATTTCTGCACCAGCACAGGATTCCGAAAACCTCTACGCTGTTTTTGCTGGAATTGCCAAGCAGTTACGTAACGAAGAGCATTATGTTGTCGATGAAAAATTACGGAGCGCCACACTGACAAATAGCGGCATCGAAGCTGCTGAAAAAATGCTGGGTGTAGAAAACATTTACACTGACAAAGGTATCAAATACGTACATCACCTCGAAACAGCTGTACGGGCAGAGGCTCTGTACACTCGAGACAAGGAGTATGTAGTACGGGACGGCGAGGTGGTTATTGTCGATGAGTTCACTGGCCGTATGCAGCCTGGACGTCGTTGGTCTGACGGTCTCCATCAGGCTATCGAAGCCAAAGAAGGAGTAGTTGTACAACGTGAGTCACGGACCTACGCTTCTATTACCTACCAAAATTATTTCCGCATGTACGAAAAATTGTGTGGTATGACTGGTACAGCGCTCACCTCTCAAGAAGAATTCTATACCGTGTACAAGCTTGAAGTGGTGCCGGTGCCAACTCACCGTAACATCGCTCGTACTGATCATAATGATCTCATCTTCCAAAATGAAATTGGCAAGTTTCAGGCGATTATTGCTCGGGTAAAAGAAATTAACAAAACGGGGCAACCGGTTCTCATCGGTACCGCTTCAATTGAAGTGAATGAGCGCATGTCAATTGCGCTCGCTACAGCTGGGGTAGAGCATCAGGTACTCAATGCCAAGAACCACGAACGAGAAGGTGAGATTATTGCTGCTGCTGGTGTGAAAGGAGCGGTGACATTGGCGACGAACATGGCCGGTCGAGGTGTCGACATCAAACTAGGAGGTCCGCAGGCGACCACTGAACAAGCAGATGAGGTACGAAAGCTCGGCGGTCTCTTTGTGCTTGGTACCGAGCGGCATGAAGCTAGGCGTATTGATAATCAGTTACGTGGGCGAGCGGGTCGGCAGGGTGATCCGGGAGCTACCCAGTTTTATGTCTCTATGGAAGACTCCCTTATGCGAGTCTTTGGTGGTGAGCGAGTCAAAAATCTCATGGGCACCTTTGGTATTCCTGAAGACCAACCAATTGAGATGAAGCTCATCTCAAGGCAATTAGAAGGTGCCCAGACCCGTATTGAAGGCTTCCATTTCGATTCACGAAAGCAGGTGTTGGCGTATGATGATGTTCTCAATTTACAACGTATCTCAATTTATAACCGCCGTCACAAATTACTGCATCAAGATGTGACAGAACTAGAGGCGATTAAAGCTGAAGTGGTGGACATTGCTGCTGATGTGGCGGAGGTCTATGTCGCCAAAGAAGCGGAGTTTGGGGTGGAACTTATGAATCGTATGTTCTCCCAGCTTTGCCTCCAGATCATTGACTCACTATGGGTTGATCACCTCGAGATGATGGGACATATTCGCTCGAGCGTAAATCTACGTGCCTACGGACAGCGTGATCCACTTATTGAGTACCGGAGGGAAGGGACAGAGGCCTTTAAGGACCTCGAGACGTCTATTCTGCATCGTATTGCTGAAGTATTGCCAGTTATGCAACCAGCTGTGATTGCCAAAGAGGAGGTGGCTCATCAGAAAGAAGCCGAAGCGGCACTGAAGGCAAGTGAGGGTGGCGAATCAAAAGCTGCTCCACGTGTCGTAGCGGCTGCGCCAGGGCGTAATGATATGGTCACAATAACCAATGGCACCAAAACCGAAAGTATGAAGTATAAAAAAGCCGAACCATTATTGGCGGCAGGTTGGAGTCTGGTAGCAAAGTAGGTATCGCCTTAAAAGGCAAAAAACACCCGATACGGGTGTTTTTTGCTGTTGTGTATCCAATCTTCACGTAACCACACCATACACGAGCCAAAAACTCTTGGCTGTAAAATGTCGCTTTGTCCTCATTGTGTTCAAATATGGCTCTGACCACCGCGTGCGTCCTGTCCGATACTTTTGATTATGCTTATGTTCAAGCGCCAATTAAAGATGGTATGATACTCATATGACAAGAATGATTGTGTATGTCGCCACCAGTGCGTTGGCACTCCTCATTGCCAATGAGATAGTCCCCGGACTTACTATTGATACCTGGCAAACGGCAGTATTTGCCGCGGTCGTACTGGGTGTCCTTAATAGTTTTGTGAGACCGATTCTCATACTCCTGACACTACCGATTACCCTTATTACCCTAGGCCTGTTCATTCTTGTAATCAATGTTCTCTTATTTATGACGGCCGCTTGGCTCCTTCCGGGTTTTGCTGTTACCGGCTTCATACCGGCAGCGCTTGGTACGCTCCTCGTCAGTGTGGTACATCTTTTTGTCGGGAAGACCCAAAAAGAATCAAAATAAATTTTCCGAAGAGGCACATCTGGATCAAGCAATTCAAGCAAAATCATATAAATCCTTCATACGAGAGAGGAATAATTTTTTGACTCTAGAAAGTTTTTATGGTATGACATGCAGATGTTTACAGATCAAATCACTATATATGCTGAGGCGGGAGCGGGCGGGGATGGCGTAACGCGTTGGCGTCACGAGAAGTTTGTCCCGAATGCCGGCCCCTCAGGCGGCGATGGTGGCGATGGTGGCGACGTCTATATCGAGGCCGTACGTGACCTTGGACTGCTTTCAAAGTATCTTGGTAATCCACGCTTTAGCGCGGCTGCAGGCGTGCCTGGGCAGACAGGAAGCAAGGCTGGACGTCATGGAGAAGACCTGGTTATCAAGGTCCCGGTCGGTTCAATCGTGACCGATGTGAGCCGTGAGCGAGTCTACGAGTTCTTCATCGAAGGACACAAAGAGCGCGTCTTCAAGGGTGGTCGAGGTGGACTTGGTAACGAACACTTCAAGTCATCAACCAATCGCTCGCCAGAAGAAAACACCAAGGGCAAGGAAGGTGAATCAGGTGACCTCAAAATTGAACTTACTCTGGTGGTAGATGTGGGACTAATTGGGCTGCCAAATGCTGGTAAGTCGACACTTCTTAACACCTTCACCAATGCGCGTAGTGCCGTGGGGGCGTACCCATTTACCACTCTGGTCCCACACCTTGGTGATCTCTTCGGCTACGTGCTCGCAGACATCCCAGGCTTGATCTCCGGGGCTCATACCGGGAAGGGTCTTGGACACACTTTCTTGCGGCATGTCACCAAGACCAAAATGCTCCTCCATCTCGTCTCTTTTGAGTATGAGGACCCTCTGGAACAGTATTACATCATTCGAAATGAGTTGTCTTCGTACAGCAAAGACCTTGAAGAAAAGGAAGAATGGATTATCTTCACCAAAAAAGACCTTGCAAATAAAGAACAATTAGAAAAGGTACAAGAGTTTATTGACAGTTCCAGCAAACGTGTCTTTATTATATCGACAGAAAGCGGGGAAGGGGTCAAAAACCTCCAAGATACCCTTGTCGAGTACCTCCGAGCGACGTAAAATACCCGCATGTATACGCCAACTATTGGGCTTGAAGTTCACGCCGAATTAAAAACCAAAAGTAAAATGTTTTGTGGTTGCCAGAACAACCCACATCATGACGAACCGAACACTAATGTATGTCCGGTTTGTATGGGGCATCCGGGTACACTCCCGGTTCCTAATGAAGCAGCGATAAAATCTGTGCTCATGTTTGGGACGGCTGTGAACGGCGAACTCGCCACTTACTCAGAATTCGATCGCAAAAATTATTTTTACCCCGACATCCCAAAAGCGTACCAGCTCAGTCAGTACGCCTTCCCATTTGTGAAAGGTGGAGTGCTTGCTGGAGTGGAAATCACTCGAGTTCATCTCGAAGAAGACACTGCTCGCAGTCAACATGATAAGGGAGAGGGAAGTCTCGTTGATTACAACCGGGCGGGAGTACCATTGATGGAGCTCGTAACCGAACCTGTCATCCATGATGCACAAACGGCAGGGA
>CALMKR010000303.1 GCA_937867625.1 uncultured bacterium
CATTGACGTAAGGAAGTATGTTTGTTGGGTTGTAGGGGCGGTCGTTCACCGCAAAGTTTGATGAATTGATGTACATGTTCGCTCCTATGTTGAATAACTTTCCAAATGTCTTGTGCAGCTAAATTATGAACGGCGAGTTCGACTTCTCATTTCCCACCGGCAGGATGTTGCCTGCATGTCCCTAAATGGGCTGGGGCGGAATGTATGTGTTGGAGATCTTAAGCTGCAGGGATGACACATTGCCGCTAAGGTAGTAGTGTTTCCGACAGAATGAGTACCTCTTGTAGTCGTCAGACTGGATTCTGAATACAAGCGTTTTCAGGCTCTCATAGCCGGCATTTATCTGCCAAGAGTTTTTGAGCAGTGATGTGTTTGACAGTGAAAACCGAGGACCAAGCGCCCACCCGTTTGAAGACAGAGCAATTCCCCCAGCCGACAGTTACTGCAGCACCATTCCCGATACAAAGTCGTCAAATTGGTATATGGCTCCCCAAATCTCTATTTTGTTGATCTTCCACTGACGTTACAGCTGCGCATAGGCTGACATCGGTGTCGTGTTCCGGTTTGTCGTGTTGCTGGCGTCGTGGACAAAGTTCTCGGCGTATCCTGAGGTGAACATCGCGTACTCGTTCAGTCTGAACTCGATCATCAGGTTTTACAGAGCCTCCATCGGGATGAGTTTGTAGCTCTAGGCTGGGATCAGCACCCCCATCAGGGAGCTGATTAGCGGTATTTGAAAGACTCTTTATCGAGTCGCCTGAGGTCTAGGGAGGAACGCGCCGTTGTGTATCCAGGTCTGTCCGTGTGCGGGTGCGAACAGAGGCTAGTTTGATCCATTGGACAGCTCCTATGAGAACGCTTGACTGTAGCCATTGTACTGAACCTGTGAGTTGTTGTAGTTAGGGGTTACGTATGGGGCCGACAGCCAGGCTGTGTTTGTCCCAGCGTTTCCTGGGGTGGTGTATGCAAGGTAGTCGTAAAGCATGAAGTTGTATGCCGTACTACCCTGCAGACCGTAGCAAGAGCTTTCGTACACCGCTTCGACGTATGGTCGTGGTGAGAACACATTTGCATCTAGAGGCTTGACCTCTCCCGCAACGCTGCTTGCTGGAGCATATTGGCAGTATCCCGCATTGTCCAGCTCGTAAGCGTAGCGCACTGCTGGTGGTGTGGTTTTAAGATGTGAGTTGCGTCCTCCAGGTTCTGTTGCTCCGACCTGGTAGTATATGTTGTATATCGGTGATGGTGTTCTTGAAGGATATGGTGCCGCTTATACGCCGGTACCCGAGATCTCAGCTGACAGACCTGTGACAAATCCATACATGCTTTACATATAGTCGATATATGTGGGGCGTGCCGGATTATATCCGGATGTATAGTAGCCAAGACTGGCTATCGCATCAACCGATGTAACCGCGCCGTTCCAGTTGTCTTGGTACCGGTAAGTCTGTCTGGTTGTGCCGATCGACGTTGACGTCGTTTACCGGCTGTCCGTGCAGAACCCGTGCGAGTTGTGGCTCATATATCCAGTACCCTCATACTCCTTCCCAAACTTGTCTGACGGGGTGTACATGACATCGTGCAGCAGCGCCGCCACCGTGTCGTACTCCTGAATCCGCTCTATTTCCTTGGAGTCTGCATAGATGGTCATTTCGTTGATAAACGAGCTGGCCGAATTGTCCACCTGGATGGCTGTGCCGTAGGGGAAGTCTGCGTCTGCCACCTCCACTTCGATCTCGATGTAGCTCTTGTACGGGTCCCAGAACCCCTTGATCATAGGGATCCAGAACCTGACAATATCGTTGGTGATATAGTTGTTGAAGGAGGTGAGCGGCGTGAACCGCATCGACTTGTACTCGGTCGTGACTCCTCGCGGCTTGACGTCCGAATACTGCAACAGCTTTGGTACTGACATTCTGACCTGCGCCTGGAATATATCTAAAAATTCAAATTAATTTATAATAAAATATTTGTAAAATTATCCATAATTATCTGCACTCTGACCATGGACCCCGCTTCGTAAGGCTAACTGCCGAAGACTGCCATTATGTAGTTCAACGGCTGCTAATCCGCGGCCGCGATGGCTGCCTGGAACCTCAAGTACACGCCGTGGGTGTTTGACTGCGGCAAGTCGCGCGAAGTCGTGCTTGCTGATCTGACTGCGCAGTACCAGCAAGACATTTAGAAGTATGCCGCATCCCTCGCCACCACCTAGAAGACCTTCAAGCCTGTCGAGGACGACGAAATTGAAAAGCCGGAATAAAAATGATCCTCTTTATAATTTATTATATTCTTTTTTTTTAGCGTATATTTTATTATCAGTTATTCAGACTCCACTAAGCAATTCATGGAAGTTCAAGGCGGTTCGTTCAAGTACAACACTACTGGCGGCAAGTTTTAACCTAAAAAGGTTAGCTAGTAGCAATTCAACGCGTAGTTCAATTTGATGGATACTGCATCGACTGATGTGTCAAGCTTTAATTATGGTCCTTATGGGTAGATTAAAACATCTGAATCTGCCGGAGGTACTGTAAAAGTCCCTCTATTCTAAAACGAGGCTGTGAATAACGTAATCGCCAGCTATGGGGTCCGTCCCCCATAGGACGGAACTGCTCGAAGGCTCAAGATCGTGGAATAGGCTATTGCGCGAAATGCTACAGAAGCTAATCTCACTTTCCAGCAAATACGTCTGTAGGACATAGATAAAGCCATTGTAAATATCAAAACTCTTAAGTGGGGAGGTCCTTCATAAAATAATTAGGGCCTTGTGTGGTCTGCTAAGTCCAAGCGCGGTGATGATTCTATAAACTCTTATGCATAAAGCAACATTGTCTCAAGGGTGTAATTGGCTGCGCAGGCTCGTATGCTGAAAGCGTTGCTCAAAGCAGCTCGTCTTGCTCGATTCGTAAACTCAGAAAACCGGAAGATAGCCTAGAATCGGGCCAACCGAAAGGCTGCAGCCGCGTTGAACCGCAATGCTACGTAGTACAGAAAGGCTCTTAGAAAAGCGGATCGTTATGGCTATGTCCTCACTGCTGAGACCGCCAAGCCCTCTGGGCTAAGCGGTGCCTTTACCGCCAATAGGGCGCAATATATGTAAACTCTTGCTAAGGCCAAGTGGAATAATCTCACCGATCCTAATGACGCCAAAGCGTTGGCTGCAGATCTTGGCAGGCTCAGAGGTATTCTCAGCACGCAATAAAAACTCGGGGATATGGGTGATTGAGTTAAAATAATAATAATAATAATAATTCAACTAATGTTACATAATTTTAAATAAACTATTAGTTTTGTACATATATAAAAAGATTCAATTTTATTGGTATAAAAAAGAAATGTAATCTCTTAATTCGGCTCGATCCTAGTCTTCAATTTTGACCGCGAACCCGTTGAAGAGACCGTCAATGGCGACTCTGAACTAGAAAGCTTCTTCCTCCTCCTATTTAGTCAGTTTGCGAGCCGGCGCTGCCTCTTACTCCTCCTCTGGAAATGGCGGCAATTCATCCTGCCCCTCCTCCATCTTCACGCCGGGGCTCTTCTTGGCGAACCTGACGATGTAGGCGTTTTTGCTCTTCATCTGCGTGGTTCGCAACTGTCGGTACATCCGCCATTGTTTGAATTCTTCTAGATGTTTTAGAGCCCAGGTCTTCACACACAGGGGTACTTTTTTTGATTTTTTGGTGTAGGTGGTTCTGTCGGTCTGCACCCACATGCATTGACCC
>CALMKR010000304.1 GCA_937867625.1 uncultured bacterium
TAGGGGTAAACCATAAAACTGTTCACGTCCTACTTTACGAAAAATTAATACGGGTCGTTCAAACAACTCGTTCTTACCGTCAATTTCAGCACCTACATTAATACCGATTGAAATCCACCAAACTTCGCGTTCTTTGATATATAAAGTGCTTTGAGATTTATAGCCATCAATCTTTTGTTTTTGATTATTCCAATCAGCAAAATTTTTGATGTATTTTTTGCTCATGAAGTTATCTCAATAGACACTGCATAGACATTCCAATAACGATGGCAGCTATCTAGGTGAAGGGTGACTTCACTTTAGCATCATTCCCTAGAATTTTTTTGAGCACTTTGATATCTGGTTCGGCTACATCAGACACATAGGCACTGTCAGGAACCGCCGGGGCAGGCGCTGCCAGATGCGCAGCCGGGGCAGATGCTTCTACCCTGGTAGGGGTTGCAGTCTGCGGCGCCACAGTTTTTTCAAGCACCGAACCAAGTACCGACCGCAGGGCACTGCGGTGGTCATTGGCGGGAGTGGTTGCTGCACCACTCCGGGTTGGTGCAGCAGGCTTCTCTTCGGATTTGTGACCGCCTACCTCATTGGTGGTCGCCGCAATACGAGCCAACACGGCCTTGAGCCCATCGGTAGTTACAGCAGCTGGTGTTGGTGTTGCGGACGGAGTTGGTTTTGGTCTAACTGGCGTCCTTCCCTCCTCTTGGCGACTTGTTGGCTTGGAGGTTGGTCGGTCAGTACGGTCTGTGCGAGTGGCGGCGGAATAAGCTGGTTTATCACTTTTTTGCACCACAACACTAGGTGTATGCGTCGGTTTAGTGTCAGCCTTTGGACTGTCCGTCTTTGGTGTGTCGGGCTTGGGTGGTTTTGGTGGCGCCTCAACTGGTGTGTGTAAGTCGGTGATAATTTTTTCGACAATTGGTCGTGGAGTGGCAAAGTGCTTGCGACTGGCGGCCACCACCATATCACGACAAGAAATCCGCGGCGGCGGAATCTCCGGCAGGGTCACGGCCGAAAAAGGCTGACTCCCTATCCCATCAATCATGAGCGTGAGATAAATCTGGTACGCACCGAGGTTCACAAGATCAGCCGCCAAAAACCGTGGCGTAAAGATGGTCTCAAGCACTTCCGCATCAAACGGACCCACTCGAAAGGCCACAGTCGTACCAACGTTTCCAAATACCGCATTACGGACATCCTCTTCCATCTGTTCGATGTATTGGTGCGCAATAATGAGGTTGAGGTGGTACTTACGCGCCTCAGAGAGAATATTCGCAAAGGTCGCGTTCGCAAACGACTGAAACTCGTCCACGTAGAAATAGAAGTTCGGCATGGTCTTCATGACAGTTGGTGGCAAATCAGCCCGACTCATCGCCGCGAGGTAGATACGAGTCGTGAGCATCGAACCGAGCAAATTGGCATTTGTGTCCCCTACCAACCCTTTCGAGAGGTTAATAATGAGAATCTTCTTCTCATCCATAATCTTGCGAATATCAAAACTAGAGTGTGGCTGCCCGATGATATTACGAATCAAAGGATTCCCCGTAAACTGACCAATTTTGTTTTGGATAGCAGGCAGAGCCTCAGCAGCAAAGCGGTCAGTATACGCGGCAAATTCTTCAGTCCAAAAAGCTTTTACTGCCGGATCCTTCACGTAGTCAACCACCCGGTTACGGAAATGTTTATCCGAAAAAAGTCGGTTCACCGAAAGGAGTGTGGTATCTGGGTATTCAATCAGGGCCAAAAGTGCATTGGTGAGAATATACTCCATACGAGCACTCCATGCGTCCACCCAAATCTTCTTGAAGGTAGACATAAGACCAGACACCACGAGATGGCGCTTATCTGGACCCACGTCCTCCATCACGTTAAACGAGACTGGGTTATCAAGATCGAACGGCGCAAAATAGACGACGTCGTTCACCCGGTGTTCCGGAATATATTCAAGCAGCTTTTCAGCGGCTGATCCGTGTGGGTCAATAAAAGCCATCCCTTCGCCATTTTGGATGTCTTGGGCCGCCATATTTTCGAGTAGCGTCGACTTACCCATACCCGTCTTACCAATGACGTACATGTGTCGCTGCCGGTCACGGGCTTTCATACCAAACGGGGTATCTTTTCCACGCGCATCGGTTTTGGCAAAGAAAGTGATTTTTTCGGGATCAAACTGCATAAGTATAATAGTAGTATATCACTGGTCTCCGAAACGTTCTTGCGCATAAGCCAAAAGTGCGGTCACGTCTGCATTACGACTCTCCGACCCGAGGATAATAATCGCCACTACCCGTTCCTCTCCTTGTACATTGAGTGTGTGAAGTGTCACCGACGTCTGTCCCGCTGCGGTGGTCTCACCGATTTTACCACCAATAAAATTGTCGGTACCATCTACTGTATTAAAATTGGCGAGACCACTAAACTCACCCGTCACATACATGTCTGGCAACTTTTCACCGGCAGTAATATCCACAATAAAATGACGCTTCTGATAGATGTACTGTATGAGTCGGAGCAAGTCCCCTACCGATGAGACGTTGCCATTATCAAGACCAGATGGATCGGTAAAGGTGGTATAGGACATACCAAGCGATTTTGCCCGCTCGTTCATGTAAGCGATAAATTGCGCACGCCCCACCTCAGCCGCAATTACCTCAGCTGCTTCATTAGAAGATTCTTGCAAAAGAAGCTCGAGGAGTGAGTAAAACGACACTGAACTCCGCTCCCCGAGACGCGGAATAAGCGACTGTACGAAGCTCGGCTCGGTAATCGCTACCCGAGTATCAAGATTGATGTACTCAGCCGCCACCACTGCGGTCATGAGTTTTGTGAGCGAAGCAATCGGCACCGCCTCGCCCAAATCACTGGCGGCCAAAACAGTACTCGATTCAATATCGGCAATGAGGTAGTGCGGGGTCGCCAATTCTGGTACTTTCGGTTCATACAAAAACTCTTTGCGGTCAGCCGTCCGTTCATACACCAACACTGGGGTATGCAGTGTCACCACATCGTACAGTTCTTTGGCATCAGCCGCGCTTAATTCTATGCCCCCTTGCGCCGTACTAGTTGGGACATCACCAGTTTCGTAGTACGGTGTTCCGTGGATATAAAAATTACCTTGAAAAGCGATACTATATGGAAGATACACCTGTCCAAACGAGGCAAAGTGCGCCTGCTTTTTCTTTTCAACTTCGTAAAGTCCTGCTGGTGTCTCCCAGAAGGTGCCCGACTCCCCTTTCTTCACAATCGGAAATTCAAACACCAGCACCCCATCTTCAAAGTACCGCAAGCGCATAGCAGCCAAATCAGCTTCCACAAACGTTCGCTCTGCGACAATAAAGCCATCCCGCGCTGCCGCAAAAAAGTCTGGTTCCGAAAATGCCACCTCGATACCGTAGGTGAGCGACGTCACGGCTTTGGTGTACGGGTGCTCAATGACTACCGGAGTTTCCTTACCGACTACCAGACCAGACACCGCATTGGCGAGCAGCGTTTGCCCCCGCTCTACCGCTAGCGGGGCTACAAAGACGGCGCCATAAATACAAAAAATTAACGTGGCGAGCAACACGAGGGTGCGAGACGCAATAAGAAGTCGGGTCGGACGTGGCGGTAGTGCTACAGATACTGGCCGAAACGATAATTCCTTACGCGGAATAAGCCTACCTTTGGTGACAGTTGGCTCATCGTCGACAAATGAAATCGCGTAAAAACGGCGAGGTGTATCCTCTTCGTTGTACATACCTAGAGTATACCCCAAGAAAATCAGCACTCTCCCCTTTTATGTACATGTGCAGTATGTCGTCAAAAATCAATTTTTTGTCCTTATGTCAGGACCGGTATCGTTTTAGATATTGATTTTTATGAGAATCGTGTTAAAATCTTGTAAACCTGTTCCTCTACAAATCTGTGTCGCTGCACGCTGCGACACAAATCACCCTAAGACCAAGAAAGGAAGTCCGATGCTACCGAAAATACCTGGCCTGGCCGTCATCGTTCGCGATGTTCAACCAGGAGCTGACCGAACCAAAGCCTTCGACCCCGCTGCCTTTGCCAAAAAGGCCTCCCGGGTCACCGCCCTCCTTGAGGGTACAGCAGCGATCAAGACGATGTACATCGTCAGCTGTCGTGACCCAAAGCAGAAATACGGCGAGGCGACCAACGACCACAGCGAAACCCTGACCTGGCAAGCATGGAAGAAACACGCCCCTGTCCTCGTCGAAAGTGGGCAGATCCAGTACGTCCCAGTCGACGACTGGGGCCCGAACCTCGGCTCTGGGCGCGCCGTTCAGGCCGGTGTTGACGCCGCTCTCGCAGCAGACTTCGATCACATCATGGTGTGGTCTACAAAGCTCGGACTGCAACCTCACCAGGTTTCAGCAGCGTTGGCAGCCCTGATACGCGAGAGACTTGATCTCGTCGGCTTCCTACGAAGCCACCTCAACCATCAAGTCACCTGGCTGCTACCGCAGCATACCGGGCTTATTGGCACCAGGGACTACTGGGAAGCCAGCCGTATCCCACACTACGCCGATGGCGACGAAGACATCGTCATTAACACCCCCGAAGGACCTATGCCATTGGCGGGCATGGAGGACATGGCATACGTTTTTGAGGTACAAAAGCGGAAGCCTGACTTGAAGGTGGGGATGTACCTGGGAGAAGACCCTGTCCCCTATTTCGGGGATGTCAAAGACCCCGAGCGCGAGAAGAAGAAGCAAGCCAGACAATGGTTTGTTGTGCTCGAATGGGCGCGCCGAGCATTCCCTGGCAAAAACCCTGAGGTTGTCTTGGAACAGTTCCTTGAGTCCCTGGTGACAGTTTCGTAATCGCCAAAAAAAAGCGTGCCAAGGCCCCGTTGATTATCACGGGGCCTTTGCTATTTTTCCCAGATTTATACACCACACCAGGCTATCTCATAGATCGAGACAGACATTCAAACATCTACACACCAGGCAACCATTTCAGCAATTCACGCAGAGCGTCACGCAACACAATAATGACCGTTTTTGATTCTTCAGGTGTCCAGTTTTTTATCTCTGCTTCATGAGAAGTAAGGTAGCTGAGGAATTTTTTGAGTGAAGTCACAAATGTGGCAAGCTTCTCACTTATAGGAGCAGTGCTCGAGGACATCGAGTTCTTGAGATCATCGAGCCGTTTCTGGCGTAATCCAATTGCGGTTGCGCTTCCCCCGCCAGACCTGGCTGTTACGGAGTCATCTACACAATCACTCGAACCCAAGTCAGTGATTGACCACCCGTGAGTATCTATAAGAGTCATTCGAGCAGCGCTGGCTGTGTCACAGTAGGTCGTAGAAACTATTCCAAGATCAATACCGGTAGCAGCGGGACTGAGAGCCGCCCAGCCGGTCAAAATAGCTGCGTAGTTATCGGCAGACAGTGCCGAATCACGAAACATATTCAAAAGACCAATACCGTCTTGAATTTGCCACGCGCTCACATCCTGATTAAACGCCGTAGCATCTTGGAACATACTCGTCATGTCTGACACATTACTTACATTCCAAGTACTAATATCCTGATTAAACGCCGTAGCATCTTGGAACATAGCGCTCATATCAATGGTGCTATTGATACACGCATTGGCTGTTGGTACCAACCACTCAAAAACAAAGAATCGATTATTTTCTTTGCTCCCGAGACACCGATTGCTAAAGACCCAACTGTCAAGCGGCTGATTGAAGGCGGAAGCGCCAGAAAACATTTGTGCAAACTCCTCCCCCATCGAAACGTCCCAGTTGTTGAGAGGTTGATTGAAGGCGGCAGCATTTTGAAACATTCTCCAAAAACGAGTATTGGCAGACACATCCCAACTATCAAGCGGCTGATTGAAGGCGGAAGCGTCTCTAAACATCCCCCACATATCACTCACATTCGAAACGTCCCAACTACTGATATCGGAGTTAAAGTTGGTAGCATTATCAAACATGACGCTCATCACCGTTACCTGCGACAAGTCAGGTACATCTGTGGCATTAAAAACGAGATTGGGGACATTCTGAAAGGCACCACTTAAATTTGTCCAACTAGTGTCCCCCCACTGTTCAACGGTACGAAATTTATCTCGATTAGCCTGATCTCCCAAATCAATTGATTCAAATGTGCCGCTGAAATCAATCCGATATTGTCCAGGCGAAGGGAAGGTGATTGTCATGTCGTCGGAAAGACACAGATCAGTGTCATTATTGGCCGCATTACCAATTTCTTCCCAGTAGTAGCTAATACCATTGTCGCCACAAGTGCCAAGATTTATGGTTACCTCAGTATCAGTATCTGTATCCCACGTCGTCGAAAACGAGCCCGCTGCAATAGGCGCCGCAAGAGCAGCCTGCGCCCCAGATAGAACCCAGAACAACACGAGAAATTTGAAGACTCTAGTCATACTAGATATTGTATCACCTAGTACCGATCGTTTTTCTAATAACTAACATCACTTATTCAGCCTTGAGTGCTGCTTCGGTGTAGCGATTGCTCGGTGCCCAAATCATCCATGAGTCCACCCCAGCATCATAACTTGCCTGAATCTGGGCCCGCACATCCGCCGCATCATAATCCCCTCCATAATCAAAGTCTTGAATCCAGGTCCGGAGTCGGTTGCCGTCATAGACAGGTTTCTGATAGACAGCCGGTGTGGAAGTACCAAGTCGGGTATGGAGGAACCCTTGCATCGGTGTCGTTGAAGCAAGCATTCGGTCCACGCCACTTTTCATAGCATGGTATACCACCTTGTAGGGGTAGTCATTTGGATTGCCTAGACCGAGAAAACTCTTCGGGTAATGTGACGGGTAGACCATTGGTGCCACCGCATCAAAATATGGGGCGGCTCGCTCTTGCACCTGACCAATCGAAAGATCGTCATAGTTCGTTGTGGTCATGCCGAAGAGGTCTGCTGAGGTGTACGGAGTACTACTGGCTCGACCGGTATTCTCGTGGCGTACCGCCGCAAAGCGTTCTGGTTTATCAAGCTCGCTATTGAGGTAGCGGAAAAAGGCTTCGAGGTTGGCTTGTTTGTCGTGCGGCCAATCGCTCCCTGTGGTATGAGGGAAAGAAATATCAGCCATATTGCCATCAGATGGGTACCGAACATAATCAAAATTGAGTTCATCAAAACCAATATTATAGGCATCAACCGAAAGATCAATAATGTGGTTCCAGTGTTCCTTGGCAGCCACATCAATAAACGACAGACCTTTGCCGTCTTTCCAGGTAGTAATTCCATCCGATCGTTTCACTGCCAAATGCGGCGAGCGAGCCGCTTCAAACGGATCTTGAAAAACGGTGATGCGACCAATCATGTAAATATTAGCGGCATGAAGTGTGGCCAAAAAATCTTTCATATCTCGAGCACCACAATTAGCTGCCTCCCAAGCAGGTCGCCAAGCAGCATTGGTCGGCGGAAACGAAATCGTACCCGAGTAATCCTTGATATCAATCACGATAGCATTTATTTCGGTACGTTTAGTCAGGGCAAGAAGCTCATTACGAAATGATGGTGTGCCCGCTACACATGCACTCATATAGATAGCCTTGAGGGATTCTGGTAACGGCACGTGTTGTACCGCTGCCCGTGTGTCAGGTACTGGTTTCGTAGTTTGTTCGACTGCCAGAATTTCAGCAGTAGCTGCTGAACTCGATGACCCAGACTGATATGACACAGCAAGGAGTGACGGCCCAACAAACACAGAGCCTACCGTCAAAAGAAGGAGGCTGCTCACGAGGGCTATATACCAGTAATGCATTGTAGTCGTATAGATTACCTTGTTGTATCAAACAGTGGTTCGGTCGTCTCTACAAACGTCTCAGCACTCCGTACACTCCCGTCGTATTCGAGGGTGGCAAGATACTGCGAGCGGCGAATGCTGTAGCCGATACCAACCAGTATAATACCCATGACACCAAAGAGGATCTGTTTCCAAAATAATGGAACGCCGAGAGCGGGCAATACAATCGTGACTAAACCTAACAGAAATACCAGAGTGCCTTTTGTCATTGCTACGAGTATACCGCACATCCATCAGTGTGACAAAAAGCAAAACAACTGACGTTGTGAATAGGCTAGCAGGTTCCAGAGCTAGGCGGTTTCACCCAGCTCAAAGATGAGGACAAACTCCCCTTTTTGCTTGACGGGTATATTAGTCAGGATAGTCAAAATCTCCGCAGGTGTACCAACGAGCATCTCTTCGTGGAATTTGGTCAGTTCGCGTCCGAGGTGGACAGTCGCTGTCGGATACAGAGACGATAGACTCTCGAGTGTCTTGAGTATCCGGTGGGTGGCCTCGAGAAAAACGACAGGATGATCATATAGTTCAAGGTCGGCAAAAAATGTCTCTCGACCCTTCTTGCTTGGTACAAAACCCAGGAAACTGAATTGGTTGCCGTTAATACCAGCGATAGAAATAGCTGCCGTAATAGCAGAAGCTCCCGGTATCGCATCAATCCGACAACCAGCCGCCCGCGCCTGTCGTACGAGCACTACTCCTGGATCTGAGACACCTGGTGTACCAGCGTCCGAAACAAGAGCAATCGATTTCCCTGCCAATAAGTCCGCCACAATGGTATCGTGAGCACTCACGCTCGCGTGCGCATCGTAGCGTTTGAGCATGTTTGCACGGACGCCATGGTGCTTCAAGAGGTTCCCGGTGGTGCGAGTATCTTCACACAATACATAATCAGCCTCACGCAAAACCCGCAAGGCGCGCAGCGTAATATCTTCCATATTGCCAATGGGAGTTGCGACTATTGATAAGGCGCCAGGGGTTTTTGACATAATGCCACTACAGTAGTACGTTTGTATCTAGAGTGCAACTTTTTATAAGGGATCAGAATGAAAGACGAACAAGTCTCGGCAGCCGTACGGGCATATGCAAAGCAGCGAGCAAGAGAACTCCTTGCAGAGCGACCATTCCATGTAGGTGAGCTTGAAATTCTTATCCTTGAAGAGCTACGGGCTGGCGTGCGCCAAGGAGCAACCGACTACACCACACCACTGCTTGCAACCGGTCACCTGCGCCCGGAAGCCAATATGCGGCTAAAACTGCAGACGTAAAAAGGCGGGCCCAAGGGCCCGCCTTTTCCCATACTACCGCCAAGCAAATCCACGGCCAAAGTGCCCCCACGCCGCTGTATCAGCGTAGATTGGTGCCTCAAGTCCGAGGAAGTCCTTGATTCCTCGCGGAGTGAGATTGTATCCTGCAACTGTCTCTGGCACGCCATCGACGATAGCAACAGCCATAAGTGCCTCCGGGTGGCCAATGGCGTAGGCAAGCTTCACGAGGACCGTGTTCGCTTCGGGTCTTGCTTCAAGGTAATCAACGGCAATGCGCCTCGCCATATAGGCCGCACTACGGTCTACCTTACTCGGGTCTTTGCCGGAGAAGGCACCACCACCCACTGCTACCTCAGGTCCATAGTTGTCGACAATAATTTTGCGTCCGGTGAGTCCAGCATCAGCATCAAAACCGCCTTGGTTCCAATCACCGGCCGGGTTGATGTGGTATTCACGAGCGTTTGGAATCACTGCACGCACCAGGGCTTCAAGCGCAGCCTTTGGCGCATTTTGGAAACTACAAACGACCGAGGTCACTTCACCAGTTTCATCCACCGTTACCTGCGTCTTACCGTCAAATGGGAAGACCTCATACACCTTCTGGCAAAGCTGGCGCGCAAGCTCATATTCACGCGGCATATACGTCGGGGTCTCACGGGTTGCATAGCCAGTCATAATCCCCTGATCCCCGGCACCACCCACATCAACCCCCTGCGCAATCTCTGGACTCTGTGCCACCACATGCACCCGAATCTCAAGTCCCTCCCCTGCAATTGCTTTCACTATAGCTGGGATATCGACAGCTACTGCATGCGACGTCACCTCCCCCGTCACCCACACCTGCCCATGACTACCGACCGACTCGATGGCGACACGACTTTTTGGATCTTCCTTGAGGTAGGCATCAAGTACGGCATCTGAGATGCGGTCACACATTTTGTCCGGATGTCCCGGCGATACACATTCAGCAGTTTTTAACATAACAAAAAATTAATGAACTAAAGCAACAACACAAAACGCATCCAAGGTCGAATGCGTATCAAGAGTTTTGTGGTATCTGCCATTAACCAAAAAATGATTAATGAAGAAAGTCGCACCGGGTCACTCTGTATAGTGACTGGTTGCGGATGAGATGTTGCTGGTTTCCTAGCAGCGGGTCAGTTCCCTCTCTCATGCTCTTGATACATTTTATGAAGTTGTCCTCATTACTACCGATGATACGGAACAAAAGTTACACAAAAGAAAAGAGCAAGGGGTGAGCCATGCTCTTCCCTTGCTCTTGCATCATTGCCCCAGTTTCAGCAACTGGTCAGTGACGTTGCCTTCTCTGGCATAGCGTTTTGCCAGCTGGAGATGTTTCTGACGCCGAGGGTCAGATCTTGGCAGCATATGAGCCAACTGCCGCATAATGCGTGCAGCCTGGCCAAGGCCAGACCGCTTCTGCTCCTCAGTATTCCCTGCTCTTGCGCTGGTTGCCGTCTGCTCCGCCAAACGAAGGACATGATCGTGGGTCGATTCACTCCACTCATCGAGACCATACCGCACACGATGCATCCGAATAAATGCTTCAGTATGCAGACTCCAGATTGTGTCCGGTCCAACAACAAGGTTGCCATCAGACGTCCGTAGAGCACCGTAAGACGTTTCCCGTTGCCGCCATCCCGCCACTTGCCGCAACAGACCACGTGCACGTATCGCTCTGCGACGACTCAACGTGAGTCTATACCACACTGTGCAGAGCACATCAATCTGATCGGCATTTAACGTGTCTGGCCCAATCCTCCCTCGCATTGCCAATTGGGCATGGAGCAGGTAGGCCTGGTCAGCATAGTGTTTGGCGCGACGAAGATAGCCGTATCCATAGACCAAGCAGGCGATCGCTCGAGGAACATGAAGCCAATACTTCTTGACCAAAGCAAAGCAAGTGCCCGCACCTGAATAATTGGCCGAGGCTGCCGCAGCAAAGTTGACTGCATTGGGATGTTTCCTGAGACTGCACTCCGCTTTCCGGATCGCTTCCTCAAACTCTCCTGTCCAGCTCATAGCATACCTCCCGATGTATGACCCTGCAAAATGCCGAGTTTCCGTTGACTATAAAACTACAAAATACCTATTCCGTCAATAGTGTCGCTACCTCCGTTACTGCACCAGCTCCGATTACCAAGACCACTTCTTTTTTGTCATACGAGAGAGACTCTTTAACAGCGAGTGCACAAGCGGGAATCGTCTCGTAGACCGTACAAGGGGTACCCTTTGCAATAATTGCAGCCGCTAGTTGTTCACTCGATACTCCCCATTTATTTTCTTCGCGCGCAGCGTAGATTGGCAAGAGAGATACTTCATCAGCCGTCGCGAGTACCGTCACAAAATCGGCAAACAGTTCATGCGTGCGAGTAAAAGTATGTGATTGAAAGACCACTTTAAGTTTGTGGGCGGGATAGAGTTCACGCACCCCCGCAAAAGTGGCGCGTAGT
>CALMKR010000305.1 GCA_937867625.1 uncultured bacterium
TATACCGACTCGGTTGTGCTGACCCTCCGTGAGGTGCTTGATGCCTATGTTGAGGCGAAGGCGGTGGGGGAGACCTTTAGTCAGCTCATGGCACCACATCTCGTCTACGAACAGACCGAAGATATCGTGATACCGGTCAAAGATAAGGATATAGCGATGGCGAAGGTGCATGAGTACCTGGTGTCCCTCAAGCCAAAGACACTCAAGAAATTTGATGGTTACTTTGTTGATTTTGGTGATGTCTGGGGTGCGATCAAAATGAGTGTGACCGAATACGGCGTGAAATTAATGTTTGAATCAAAGAGCAAAGCGAAAGCGCAGAAGCTCCAGCGGCAGATACAGCAGTTTGTGAAATCGATTTCCAAAGATACCAAGTAGCACTAATCAACCATGACCTCAGGGGCTGCAGGGAAGGAGTTGTACCCGCGAGCACGCATACTCGCACAGTATGCCCCAGTGTCGTAGATACGAACCTCGTCACCCATATGGGCTGTTTTTAGTTTTCTGGGCGCGATTGATTCTGAATCACCTGGTACGGTAGTGAAAATATCACCCGATTCACAGTTGTGTCCGACGACAACATAGTCTTCATAGGTTTCGGCGTCATTGACTACTTCAATGCGGTGCTGAGCACCGTACATAGTGGTACGGAGGAAGTCGTTCATACCAGTGTTGAGCTTGAGGAAGGTATAGCCGTTTTTGCCAGTATCAACAATATCGTCAATGGTAGCGACCAGTGTACCAGCATGGGCAATAAAGTAGGTGCCTGGTTCAATCTCGAGTGCTAACTTACGTCCGGTGGCGTCGGCGAAAGCCTCGAGTTGTTGTTTGAATTCGGCCGCTATAATTGTCACATCAGCTTCTTTTTCTTCGCCAAAGCGATGGACTTTATATCCGCCACCAATATCAAGGGTGGTAACATCTGGGAACAGGGCAACAATTTCAAGCGCACGAGTCATCACCTCACCCCAGACTTTCGGGTCAGCCCCTGAACCGATATGGAGGTGGAGACGACTAATCGTCACCCCAGAGGCTTCAGTGCGCACGAGTACATCCGATATGTATTCATGCCAGATACCAAAACTGGCGGACACCCCACCGGTACTCGTGCGAGCATTATGTCCCATGCCCAAATCAGGATTAATACGGATGGCAACGGTATCTGGACGATTGGGCGTATCCAGAAAAAGCTCAAGTTGATGAATTGAAGTTGCTACAAACTGTACTCCAGCGGAAAGGAGTTCGGGCAAGTTGTGTGGGGTCTGTTGCGACGATAATGAGATATGGTGACCGGGTATACCAAGTGCGAGGAGCTCAGCCGCTTCATAACTTGAACTTGCATCAAAATGCACACCACCTTTGTGCATCATGGC
>CALMKR010000306.1 GCA_937867625.1 uncultured bacterium
AAACCTTCTTCTAAATGTTTGAAGCCGACTGTTCCTAATCCACCAAAATGATTATTACCTATTCCGCTGTATGGAGCCTCCCCCCATACATCATTAGACCTCGCAAAATATACATGATGGATATGGCTAGCTAAAACAACCTTATTTGTAGGCGGTGTATTATCCCTACACCCTTTGTAAATTCTGTGTGTACCCTTTACTGGACCACCACTAATATATGCCATGAACCTTGCAGTTCTCATGTTTGAACCTATTGAGGCATATAGTATTTTTTTATCATTTGACATTTGTTTAATTATATTTCAAATATAACATGAAAAAACCAGTCAACATCCCCCGTTAACTGGTTTTAAAAAATTATATTGCAGATAGATTTAGTATCAACAAGTATGCGAAGGTTTAGCCTTCTACGTCTTGCTCTACTTCAGCTAAAAATGATTTGATTTCTGAAGCTTTAAATCTTCGGTGACCACCAAGTGTTCTGATAGCAGAAATTTTTCCTGAGCGTGCCCAACGTGTTACCGTCTTTGGATTCACTCTGAACATTGCTGCGACTTCTGATGGAGTCAATAGAGCTTCTTCGTCATAATTGGTAGCCATTGCTTCCCCTTTTCCTTTGTATACGATCTACCCGTTGTGGGCTAATTCGTTGCAATTGCCGAGTGTTAACTTGTTAATTACTTAAGTTAATATCATAGTACATTAATCTACGATGTGCAAAATGCCTAGTTCGGGGTATATTACGCAATACGAGTATAATTTGAATATATACAAATACCCCTAAATGGGTAACATATTTATGCGTTATCTAGCAGGACATTCCCATTGCCTTTAGCTATTTCACCTATTAAATATGATTTACGTCCTGATGTCTCGATTATTTGCTGAATTTTCGAAACGGACTCCTTATTTACAACTAAAACATATCCTATACCTAGATTGAAAACTTTTTCCATTTCACTTAAGGCAACATTACCATGTCGTGCAATCTCGCTAAATATTTGTGGTACTTCCCAAGAGCCACGAGTAATTTGAGCATTAAGATTCTTAGGCAACACACGAGCAACATTACTTCTAATGCCACCGCCTGTAATATGTGCACAGCCATGTACACCATTTACGATATCACCAC
>CALMKR010000307.1 GCA_937867625.1 uncultured bacterium
GCATAAGGGGGTTTAAAATGATAGTCCTAGCTCTCGACAAGTTGAATGTTCGGCCATCGTCTTGTAGTGATAGTTTTACTTTTACGGGTGTTCCATAGATACTACCTTTTACATACGCACGACCTGTTTTGTCTATCACTTCAAATCGATCTATTTTATCAATTTTCATTTCTCTAGCTCCTTTATCCGATCTAATATGACTTTCTGATCAGCACCAAAGCTGTATTTCTTAAGTTCTACTAGGACTGCCTCTACCTTCTCTTGCTCAATGAGGGACATGACAGTATCTATGTTGTTCAATTTATCGTCTATGTTAACGTAGTAGTGCGCTGGTATGCCGAGGCGCTTTAAAAGTTCTTCTCTCAGCTTCTTCCGTGTATCTTCTTTAGACATCACTGGCTTGCGTACGACAGGCTGTTCTTTCGCTCGACTCTCACCCTCGCTGTCTGGGTCTGTAGCGTCATAGTAGGCCACGTTATGAGGGTGGAAGTGACTGTGCAGGCGTTCGCACTTTACGCACCACCTGTCTTCATGCTGGGGCGGGTAGCTTCCCTTGCTCATAATTTACCCTCTTCGTATTCTTTAAGTGCCAAAGGCTCTTTAACTTTAGTGATAGGGCGACCACCTGCATCGGTTTTCATGGTCTTATAACCGCCGTTAGCCCATTCACCATCTGCTTGCGACCGTACAGAAGCCCCCGTGACTTCCATTACTCTTTGACGCTGTTCGTCTCGCTTAGTAATCATTTCTTCGTGGTGCTTTTCACAGGCTATTGCACCTCGGTATTCATAGGCTTCACTATCGGATAACTCTTCGCCACAGATAGCACAGTTGTGCCACTCACAGCCAATACAGTTCTCTGGATATTCAAAGCAACTTGCACATACAGGTCGCTTCATTCCTGATATTTCAGTGGTTCTACTCATATGTCCTCCGTGAGCGTTACGCTCAGTTAGTTTATTGTGCCGCCCGTGCGAATGTTTGGCTTCTCAGAGAGCTAGCCCCCGCTCTCTCCTCTGCGTACTAGTTAGTGATTGGTGACTATCCCATCATAGCACGTATTCTTATCTTTTAACATTAGATTTTTATAGCCCTTTCAGCTATGTGGTTAGTTAGCAATTGGGGCATTTCTCCCCGGCTGATGTAATCTCGTTTATGAGCCTTGCCCCACTCGCCGTGTAGGTGTGGCGGATTGACTACGGTACATTGTGGCAGGAATTGTGGGTTAGGGTGGTTCGTCCATACGTCAGTAGGTTTCATAACGTACTGGTCAGTGTAGCCGTTAGCGTTGCCCTTGTTGCCGTATGAGCAATAGGTAAGCGTGTAGCGTGGGCGACCCTGGACAAATGGCATATGCCGCATACGTCCTCTTGGGTTTTCTACAAAGTAGTATTTCGTGCCAAGTGCTATTAGCTCGTCAATCAATTTCCACAATGCTATGTTTACTTGGTCATCGTGCCGGGCTAGTTCCGTCTTAGCCACTAGACCCTCTTTAAGCGTTCGGTGACGGTGTGTAGCGATTGAGTACGTGGTGCATTGTGGGCTTGCCCATATAACATCAGGTACGCCGCCACAAAGGCTTATAACGTCCTGTGCGGTCAGCTTAGAAACGTCAGCGTGTAGTTCAGCCTCAATCTTTGGCGACCAGTCTACACGATACGCCTTGCCACCCTGGGCGATAAATGCCTTACTGACGTTGCCCATACCAGAAAACAATTCAAGTAGTATAATAGGGTTATGACTAGACATGACTTTCTCCAACTCCTGCGACTGGCAAGCAAGCCTGTGCAATCAAAGCAGGAAAAACAGGGGCGTTCCGCAAGTTATAGCGGTAAACAAACTCGTCCACGTACAGTTGTAAATGCTTAGGCGATACACAGTGGTACGTGCCGTCAATTGACCGTTTCATCTGCGACCAAAAGCCCTCAATGGTGTTCGTATGCGTATCACCGTCCACATACTGCCCTTTACTGTGAACTACGCTACTATGCTCGTATTCGTGGTGCAAACGGCTGTAAATACGGCTCTCGTCCGTCTGTATGCTTGTTCCAGCCTTTACACTGGCACGTATGAACGGCAGGGCAATCGCAGCGTTTACTTTTTGGCTAGTGATAGCCTTTACTCGGCTTGTGTTCTTTTGCTTTTCAACAGCACCAATAACAGCCGTCTTATCCTTAAACCGCCCGGCACTGTTTGACTTGCCGCCGATATAGGTTTCGTCTACCTCTACAATGCCACCTAACGGACTATCGCCGTCAGCCATTAGTGAACGTATCTGCCTAGCCATACGCCAGGCTGTTTTATAGGTTACGCCCAGGTGTCGCTCTAATTCTTTGGCACTAACTCCGTTCTTACTGTTGCCGAATAGGAATATCGCAAAGAACCAAGACTTTAGCGGCGTTTCGGACTTGTGGAATATCGTTCCAGCCGTAGGGTAGATGTGCAAGGCACAGTGCATACAGGAGTAGCACTTGCGACCACTTAGTTTGTAAAAGCGTGGTTCAGTTCCGCAGCGTGGGCAAGCCTGTAGTTTTTTAGCCTCAAAGAGGAACTTTAGGCAAGCGTCCTCGTTGGGAAACTCTCTATTTAATCGTGCAATTGTGTATCTCATATCCTTATTCTACTCCGTTAGCTACGTGTTGTCAAGGGATAGTCACCTAGTGATTAGTGCCGTGTAACGGGCAGTCGCTATTCATCCAAAACAACCCGCCTACACCCTTACCGTGGTTGTTATCCAAAACGGGACAGGTACAGCCTTGGTCTTGAGCTTCTTTACTTCCTGGGTTTGGTTTTAGCTCATCTTTTCCTGTAATGGCGCTCATATGAAATCTACACACCTTCCACACTTAATACAGTGTTTAATCTTATGTCGCCCTAGATCAATCATCGCCCAGTCACCAGGAACATGCTCACAACGCCTTGAGTCCCAGAAATACCATTTAAGCCAGCTCATTTCTTTGTATCTCCCTTGAGGGATTCAAGAAGAATTGCCTTCTCATTATCGAAGTCGGAACGAGCGTTTTCGTACCCTATACAGGTCATAGGGTTAGGGCATTTACTGTGGTCGCCTGTAAAAAACGGCTCAAACTTTTGTATTGCTTCCCTCACCTGGTCTGCAATGTGTGACTGGAGGGCTGCTTTGAGTTCATCAATTCCGCAGTTACAGGGTTTACCCTTATATATCGCACAGCTTCCACCTTCTTCATTTAGATGAGGGATACAGTTTCCAATCAACTCATCCAGCTCTATGGTAGGTGTAGGGGCATCGTGAAACTGAGGCTGTTCGTCAAACGCTTTCTGTAGCTCGGTCTTCGCTTCCTCCTGTACTAGAGGGGCGAGGCCACAGAAAGCACACTGCATACGTTTAATTTCACCAGGTACGCCTGTAGCGGTCATGGTCACTTCTACGAAATGGTGATTGTGTGGGTGTTCGACTCGTACATAGCGGCTCCCTTGGGGAGTAGGTGAGGGGGTCATTTCTTAGCCCTCCGTCGTGCTCTGTTGGGGAAGAGTTCATAGACGTAACTGTTCTCATCTTTCTTAACCCAGTGACCTCTCGTATCTG
>CALMKR010000308.1 GCA_937867625.1 uncultured bacterium
TTCTTGCCTCATCGAGTTTCTTAGCTTCTTTTGAGTAATCGTCTAAAATATTTTTTCGTTTAGCTAAGGCATCATCAAATTGAGATGAAGCTTGACTGTCGTCTGCCGAAAATGCATCGAAGTCAAATAGCTCTTTCCCGTCTTTGTCTTTTTTAATATATTTGGTGAGCCTTTTACGCTGATCCTCTTTTAAAGACTTCAGCAATGAGGCACTCTTTTCAGACTGCTGCTCTGCTAAATCCGCTGCGGTAACAGTACGTTTTTTAAACAACTGCTCCTCCATACCCTTGTACATTGACTCTACTGTAGCATTGTCAGCTAGTCCGATATGACCAAATCCTTGACCCATAGTCATACCTGTCATGTTGGCTTTTAAACCCATCATTGCTTTAATAGGATTTCCCCCATTCATAGCTTGTAAGAGTGGGTTATCCATGATGCCTGACATTCCTAGCATTTGAGCTGCTAAGCCTCCAATCATACTATCTGTATTAATGCCTGCTGGACCTCCTAAATGTTGAGCCAACATTGAAGTTCCAAAACTTTTACGCATCAATGACATATAATCCCGTGAGCGTTCACGAAGATTATATGCATCTAAGATTGACTGATTTCCTCCAGGAGCAGGGGCTAGTTTATTACCCAAGAACATGTTTAACAACATGTCGATCATAGAGTTGCCCGTTTGCAACCCTCCACCAAAAGTCATTTGTGAAAATTGACCTTCTTTAGGTAGTCTGACTTGTTCGAATCCCATATTATTTGCGTTTGAGTTTAGCTATAAGTGCTTCCCATTCTTCTTTAGTTTGAGGTTCAGCTACTCTACCCATCTTACCTTGTTTGGCAGCGTAAGGCAATAATATTCTAGTATAGTCGTCTATTACTTTTTGAGCTGCTTTACCACCCTCTTTAGGATTAACAGAAATGTATTGAATTTGTGCCGCTGCTTTAACCTCCAATAACTGCAATGTCATGTCTCGTTCAATTTGTGACATGATATAGGCTTCACGGAATCGTGAAAGCCTATTTGGATATTTAAAGTCAAACCACCCTGCAAGATATCCTTTAGTTAAAAGGGTTACTTGGCGGCTATCCAAAAATTTTCAGTTTGAATGGCATCTGTCAAAGCTACAACCTTATGTTCAAATTTCTTGAAGGCATCTACGATTGCACTAAGTTTAAAAATTGGCCAAGATTTGAAGTTAGCCGCTTTTGCTTTAATGTAAGAATCGTAAGCATCTGTTGGTTTGTATGTATCTTCGTCAATGTCAGTTGCAAATGGAACTCCATCAATTGAGACAATACATAAGCCCAATCGGAAGTTTGTCAAAGCCACAATGTAGTTTGGGTCATTTGTTAGCTCGGAGTTTATCTGGGCTTGTCTTAGCTGATTAAACACATCCGTAGTTTGCTTTGTAGTCATTGTACGAAATACAATCTTAAATTTTCCATCAAACAATGAATATTCTTCCTCATAAGGGGTATCTCCTAAAAAGCACTTAAAAAAGGCAATTTTATCTTCTTCTGAAATATTCATTTCTTTTTCCACGATTTCTTCGCTCATATTTATTCTTTTACTTTGTAATTGTTTAGGTCTTCCATTGATAACTTAACACCAATTGAATTAAGTGCATCAAATGATTTTGATTCATAGTCATCTCCAATAGAAGATTTTGTAACGTTCATAAGTGAGTCAGCTGTCAAGTAATATTGGCTGAATTTATCTTTACCAGGAAACGGTAACGTTGATTCCATTTCTTTTTCTGTCCAAGACGATAAATTTAAAAATCCAAATGAAGCGTCGTCTTGTTGCGCAAGAGTCATAGGGATAAAGTCCTCTTGGTCATTTAAGTTAAACTTGTCTGATTTTAACCATCTAAATTTAACTTTTGTAAATTTCTCATCTTCTTCAAATGGATACATCATTGTTTGTAATAAATTATCAATAGCTGTTCTAGCGGCTTGTATACCAGATACTATATCGCCCACAGGGATGACACCATCTAACGAAGAGGGAATCGAGCCTGGAGTTGAAATCATTCCAATCGTTTGGCCTGTTTTTCCTAGTAACGTTGAACCTGCTCCACCAAACATCGCTGTGCCGGTGCTTAAAAGCATAACGTTACCAGTAGTTGCAGCAAGGATATCTTCTGTTGGAAATAGATATAAATTCTTTTGCGGTATAAGCCACAAGTCATCTTTTTCAGATTCTAGTATGAGCTTTTTTTGAGCTCTGTACATAGAATCTTCTTGAGAGTTATCAAAGATTTTTTTCCCGTAAGTATAGCAACCTGCGTTTTTTGCTAATGTTAAGATTCCTCCAAATTCATCATAAGCCTCTTGGTCTGGGCTAGGTTCTGCATCCGATTCTGCATCTGACTGTAAAATAATACCTGCTTCTTTGGAATACAAATGTTGTACTTTTTGCGTCTTGAGCCTAAAACCTTCTTCAGTAGATGAAATATCGACATGTTTTTTTGCTGCCATTTGGATTGAATGTCCGACTTTAGTAACAAAGTGTCTTAGAGGCTGTGCAACTAAATCTTTTGCAGGCTGGAGATATATATCACCGCCTTCCATAACTATAGCACTACCCCAAGCATCTTTAAGTGTAACACCTCCATTATCCATAAAGTAAATACCTGCTCTACGCATTTGGTATTCACTAAATTTAAATTCAGTATTTGGGTCAATTTGATCACACTCAGGCAGTTTCTTTTCAGAATCTGAGGGGTCTTGGCTAGACTTAAAATCTTTCTTGTACTTTGAGAAATTCAAGAAAGCATATTTGTCTTGAGTATAGGCTAAACAATCTCTAAGCTGGAGAAAGAATCCTACTGGGTTTTCACGTACTTTATATGAAGTATCCCATTCGTAAGGTTTC
>CALMKR010000309.1 GCA_937867625.1 uncultured bacterium
TCGAGTTACCGCATGCGTATTTTACTGGCTTAGAGGAAGGAATATTCCCACACGAGCGCCTCGATGATAGTGGTATTGACCACGAAGAAGAGCGTCGTCTCTTTTACGTGGCTCTGACTCGGGCGGAAAAGAAAATTTACCTGACCTACGCCCACATGCGAACGATTTATGGTAGCCAGCGCATTAATGTCCCGTCTAATTTTCTTAATGATATCAGCCGGGAATATGTGGAAAGTGCCAATCCAAAAGGATTTGGGAGTAGTTCGTCTGGGTACGAAACAACGATTTTTTTAGACTAGAGAAGGACGATTCAATAAACAAAGTGGTGGTGCACGGACAAAGTCATTAGGAATAGTGAGAAATGGGACGGGACCCATTTCGCAAGACTCATCTTGAATCTTTTGGAATGATAATGAACAAAAGAGTCAGATGAGTGGACAGCCTCTGTAAGAGGTAAGCTCGCGAACACCACAAGGGTATTTCCATTTTTATACTCCTTGCAGTCGTTAAAAATTAGGTCATTTCGCTATTGTCGCGCAATGCGCTCTGTAGCTCATTCTGCTTGCAGGTCATTGATTTTACCGCTATGCTCACTCATATGACGTCAGACAATGACCAAAAAAATGAGGGTTTTGCTCACAAAAAGTCCTTGGGGCAGAACTTCTTGACGACGCCAGTGGTCCCAAACTGGATGTGTGACGCCGGAGCTGTCGGAGCAGGGGATATAGTCATCGAAATTGGCCCAGGCACCGGCGCTTTGACACGAGCACTCCTGGCTCGAGGCGCCACCGTCTACGCCATTGAAACCGATGAGCGGGCAGTGGCGGTACTTAAAGAGACGTTTGCTGCTGAAATTACCGCCGGACAGCTACATCTTATATATGATGACGTGCGGACGTTTGATTTCGGGACACTTCCAATTGTAAAAAACCCTTATAAAATAGTAGCTAATATTCCATACTATCTGTCTGGCTTTCTCCTGCGGCATTGTCTCGAACTCCCAAAGCCACCAACTACCATCGTTTTTTTGATGCAAAAAGAGGTGGTGGAGCGCATTACCAGAGACAAAAAGAGCTCCCTCTTGTCACTTTCGGTGCGTGTCTATGGCGAACCAAAATATTTTAAAACGGTATCACGTGGTCATTTTAAACCAGCCCCCAATGTTGATTCGGCCATCCTAGCCATACACAACATTACTCACGAAGCACTACCCACAACCGCTGATCGGGAAGCATTTTTTATCCTCCTCCACGCTGGACTGGGACAACGCCGCAAACAACTCCTAGGTACACTAACGAGCCTCTACCCACGCGAAGCGCTCGAACATATTTTTACCGACCTTGAACTGTCACTTACCGTCCGCGGGGAAGATCTCTCTATTAAGACCTGGCTCACGCTCTACCGCACACTACAACAATCATCTGTATCTAAATAAGATAGCAAATATGGCCGACGCTGACTTTCCATATTCCATATTCAATTTTATACATGTTTCCGTACACAGGGAGCGAGCTAAAGATGCAAATCTATTGCTATACTGTACTTGTAGTCTATGGAACGAGTCCATATTAATAAAAAAGTACTTGGCGCCACACTAGTCGGCGGGGCTTTGGTGTGTGGGGCTTTTGCACTTAACAATCTCAAGTCCAATCAAGTTGCCCTTACTGCTACCGTGGCACCCGTACAACAAATCGATACCACTCTTGGTGATCGCACGTTTATTGCTGTCAATGACACTAATAATGACGGGGTGGAGGACTGGCGGGAAGAATTTGTGGTACAAGCCCCGATTCAGCTTACTGCCACCGGTACCCCAACAGCATTTACCATGCCGACGACCGTAACCGACCAAGTCGGTATCCAAGTATTTGAATCTCTCCTCAAAAATAAAGCCAATGTGCAATTTCAACAGACCAATACTCAGATTGTTGATCGCACCACAGACAAAATCAGCAGCCTCGCCAAAGATACTCTCTACACCAAAGAAAGCATTACCACAGTTCCAACCGAACCAGTAGCCATCCGTCGTTATGCCAACATGATGGGTCAGAGCATTATTACCAATAACGTCACCGGATCAGAAGGGGAGCTCGAAATTGTGTACGCAGCCTTGCAAACAAACCGTCCTGAGGATCTCAAAAAACTAGAGGCATTGGCCTTGATGTATCAGAAACTCCGTGATGATGCGCTTGCAGCACCGGTGCCAGAGCGTTTTGCGGAAGACCACCTCAATTTGATCAATGCCTACCACGCCATGTATCGCAATATTAGCGACTTTGGGTTAATTTTTGATGACCCGCTCGTAGCGCTCCTGCGCATCAAACGCTACCAGGACGATGCCACCGCATTGGCACTCATTCTTAATGCGATGTATCGCAACGCTGCGCCATTTCAATCCCTCTTTACTGAAGACGACCCAGCGGTTGTGTTTACTGCCTTTAGTAATCATTAATAACCTTGTATGAAATCACTTCTTCACACTGCCCGCAAAACCCTGATCCTCATTTTGATGGTGGCGATTGCAACAATTGCCGTACCATACGACGACGCATTGGCGGGCGGTCGACTGACTGGAGGAGCCCAACTTGGACCACAGTTGGCTGGCAATCAATCAACCCGCGCTTCAGCAATTGCGAACACCGCGTCGGCAGCGAGCAATGGTGCCACTGCACTGGCCACCGGTAATCTCTTCGTAAAGGAAAACCTACTCGATGGTATCGCCTGGGCGGTCGCCAAGCAGATGGTCAGTAACATCACCCGTAGTCTCATCAATTGGATCAACTCCGGCTTCCAGGGTAGCCCTAGTTTCGTGACCGATTTCAAACAAATGTTGCTTGATGCGCTCGACCAAGTCGCTGGGGAATACATCAAAAGCCTCGGGGGGATTGGTGAATTTATCTGTTCACCGTTCCAACTAGATGTGCAGGCTGCCCTGTCTATCAACTACGCTCAGGCTCGTAGTGGCATGCCATCGGGCCCTGATGAAAATCTCTGTACCCTCACTGGCATCCAATCAAATATCGAAAACTTCCTCTCTGGTACTGCCGAAAATTGGGGACAGTGGTTGCAAGTAACATCGAATCCACAAAACACTCCGTATGGTGCCTACCTCGCTGCTGAGGCCTCCCTCAACGTCCGCCTCCGTAATGAAGCAGGTCAAGAAATCGAAGTAGCCAGCTGGGGCGATGGTTTCCTCTCAAAGAAAGTCTGCCAGGCAGTGGAAGGAACCACCAAAGAAGATTGTAAAATAACGACCCCTGGGCAAGTCATCAGTGAAGCGCTGACCTTCCAGCTCTCAACCGGACCTCGCTCGCTGATTGAAGCCGACGAAATCAACGAACTCATCGGCGCCCTCCTTAACCAATTGGTGCTTCAAGCCGTCCAGGGACTTAATGGATTGTTGGGTCTCAGTGAGAGTGGGTATGGGGGAGGGGAAGGATCATTCCTTGATGCGATGGTGGATGAAGGAGCAAACCTGATTGACTATACTCCATACAAAAAGGAGATGGACGAAGCCCTTGAACGCGAAATTAGTATGCTCACCTTGATTGATAATGCACTTAACGCCGCCTCGACCTCATCCGCCACCCCAACCGCCGATGAACAAAAAGTGCTCGACGAAGTCGAAGGAATAATCGATCGCGTTACCAATAATCTTGCCCAACTCACCGTCCTTATCAATCGCTACGAAGGCGCCTCAACGACCGCCGAAGCAGCTCTAGCTTCTTCAACCCCAACACATACTGGCACCACTACCCCTGGCAGCGGCACCAACAAGCCGGGCAACACACCGGTGACAAACACCAACCTCAATGCCGAAATTAATCGTATCCGCCAGGAAGTGATCCTTGACTTCCTCGCCCTAAAGAGTAGTGGTACCCTCACCACCCAAGCCTTCCTTGATAAGAAAAAGGTAGAGTGGGAGGCACTCATCTACCCCCACGGCGAAGGCCAGCTTTAGCCATATATAGGTATAAGCGCACAGAAATAACAAAACACCGCCTCTAGGCGGTGTTTTGTTATTTCTGTGCGACCACACTATGATGAGTAAGGGATCCGACCCCTGACGTAAGCATTAGATACATCCGTTCGGGTTTCAACACTGAGACGAGACTTCGAGACGAACGAGTTGCAGAGAGAGCAACATGCTCTCACGACACTAATTTTGTCGGCAATGATGTGACATGGTGAAAGTGACACAGTTTTATTCACCATTTTTTGGTCATTCTCCAAAGACAGGGTAGGGCACCTAGTGGTATGATAGCGGTATGTTGGAGGGAACTATCCCGTATCTAAAACGTGCGCTCCTGGTCGCGGTTGTTTTCTGTGGTTTTTTTGTAGTTGCACAATCTGCGAAAGCGCAACTACCGAATAACCCTGATATTTCTACTGAACCTACAATCACAGGCGGTCTACCGAACAATCCAGATATTTCTACTGAACCACCGCTAAGTTTAGATGGGGTCAATATTGGTGGAGGTAGAGGTACTATAAATCCAAGCCCTGAAGATGCTGCTGCTGCTCAAGCCGCTGCAGAAGCTGCAGCTGCAGCTGCTGCAGAACAACCTCCCGTTATAGTTAAAGATTCCGATTCTTGTTGGGGTTCACCACCTGGCTTCTTCCACTGTATTATGGTGTCATTTTTTGGCTCCTTTGTGGCTATTGCTGGCTACGCGCTCGACTGGTCTATTCATCTCTTTATTACCCAATTCGGGCAAATGTATATTAAGTACGGTATCGGTGCGGTAGTTGAAGGTACCTGGGGTACGGTCCGAGACATCTTCAATCTCACGTTTATTTTTGGTTTGGTGTACATCGGCTTCCAAATCATTCTTGGTATCAATGAGAGCAGTGCCAAGCGCACCATACCCCTCCTCATCGTCGCCGCCCTCTTGGTGAACTTTAGTCTTTTTGTTGTTAAGTTTATTGTTGATTTTGCCAACCTAACAGCACTACAGATATATAACCTGTTTGGCGTAGCAAAAGCTTTAGGTGAAGGGAAAGAGGTTGTAGGGGAGGCGGCCGGAGGCGCTATTGATGTACTCGGAACCTTTGGACCAAGTATATCTTTAGCCTTTATTAACACTATCGGTGTCACGAGCCTCCTCTCACATGGCCCCGGGGCAGACACCGCCGAAGGCGTACCAATGTTTTATACCTTTGGGATGATTGTGGTCTTTTTGGTCTTGATCTACGTATTTTTTGCGGCCGCTATTTTGATAACTATCCGCTTTGCGGCGCTGACTTTCTATATGATCTTCTCGCCAATCATGTTCCTTGGTTGGGTGTTCCCTGGCATGAAGAAGTATAGCGATCAATTCTGGCACGGCCTTTTTGGGCAGGCTTTTTTTGCACCAGCCCTGTTGTTCATGCTCTATATTACGTACCAACTCTCGGCTGGTTTAGCGGGGGATGGGTTAAACCGGGAAGGGGGAGCGGCTTTTGAGAATAAAGCAGATGCACTTGATTTTGCTCAATTTGTCCCGTACCTCATCCTCATTGTGGTATTTATGATGGCGTCTTTGATTGTCGCCAAGAAAATGGCCAACCAGGGCGCTAGTATGGTCGGGAAGGTAAATGATTGGGCGGTGAGTAAAGCTGGCCTCGCTGCCGGTGGCATGACCGCAGGACTAGTCGCTCGCGCCGGACGAAACACGATTGGAGCTGGTGCATATGCTGTACAAAACAGTAAATGGGGGAATGAACTGGCCGCCCGCGGTGGTCGTTTGGGTAAAATGGCCTACAATGGAGTTGGTAAAGTAGCTGATAGCAGCTTTGATGGTCGAAAGATTGGTGGGGTAGGGAAGAAAATGGGGATTGGCGAAGGCCGAAAGGGTGGGATGACTACCATTCTTAAAGAAGAAAAAGAATCGGACGAGAAGTTCATGAAAGCGCTTGGAAACCGAAGTGCTGATGACTACGATCCAAATACACAGATATACAAGGGTGAGGTAGCGATGCTTGAAAAGAAACTTGCTAGAGAAAAAAATGAAACTGAACGAACACAAATTAAAAAAGATCTGGCTACAGCTAGAAAGAAATATTCTGACGCAGTAAAAAATTGGGAAGAGAATAACCCTGATATCAAATATGGTCGTCAATTGAACTACATCAATGCAATGGAGAGTTGGCAGAGCAAACAAAAATACCTTGGTGCTGGTTTAGCGGTGGGCGCGGGAATTATCGCTACTGGGGGACTGGGTCTGGCGGCCGGTGGTGTGGCAGGAGCCGCAACCGGAGCAACCAGTGCTGGTTACTGGTACAACACTAAAAAAGCTGCCAGTAATGTACGTAAAGAATACGGGGCTGATGGAAGTAAAAAACATAAGAGTGAATCAGAGGAAAAGAAGCTTAAAGCCGTTTTAGCTGCAGCTGGTCAAGAAAAAGCCAAGGACGATCATGGTAAAAAAGAGGGTGGTGGCAAAAAAGATGATGGTCATCACGATACCCCCAAGACCGTGGCTCATGAAGCACCAAAATCTGCACCGAGTGGCGGGGGAGGTGGTCATGACAATCACGCTCCAAAGCCCCATTAAAAAATATGTCAATAGAACTCCTAAGTAATCGCATCGAATCATTTACGCCTGAGTATCGTGATTTTGTCATGAGTGATTTTAGTGATGTTATCGCTGCTAATATTGCTGCGGCGGAAGGACTTGATGAAGACACCGAAACAGCAGTCGCAAACATGATCTTTTTGTATACCATTTTGATCATGAGCGACTACGAACTGACGGAAGCCCTCGTCGCTGACTGCGGCTTCGGTATGAACGAGTCGCTCCGTATTACGCAATCTATTCTTGATACCCTACCGCCTGAGATGCTGGAGGCGCAACATAGTGCGTATGCCGAGATTATGAAGAGTGACCACCCGATTGATGAACGCACCAGGCGAGATATCATCGCTGCCCAACCCAAGAAACAAAAGCTCGTCTATCTGTACGCCAAAACCAATCCACACCTCCGCGTACTACTTGAACAATTTTCACTCCCGGCCGAAAAAATTGAAGCAGGTATTGTCCTCCTTGGTGATATTATCCTTGGTTTTTATAAGACAGAAGATACTGTACCTCTCCTCCAACAAGAACTAGAGCTTGATCCAAAGACCGCCGCCCTTCTTGGAGCCGAAGTATTGGAGTTCCTCACGACGCTTGCCAGTCCTGACTGGCAGCCCCCAGCCGATGCGCCACGAGTAACTGAACCGGAGGCAAATCGCATCCCAATCAAGTCACCGGCTTTGTTTGGTACACCTAGTACACCAGAGCCGGTCGCTACTCCGATGCCTGTTCCTCAGTCAGCACCGATGGTCAGCCCACTGGCTACCGAGACACCAGTGTACGAACCTACTCCTACGAGCTACGTCAGTACCCCAGCGCCAACTCCCGTCTATCAGTCAACACAACCAGTCACGACACCAACACCAGCACCAGCACCTCTCTCCACTATCCCGAGCTATACCCCAACACCAACTCCACCAACACCTGTAGCACCTGTTACCGCTCCAGACCGACCACGATGGAGTACCGAAATTTAGCCCGTTAGAAGTTACCTAACCAAGGTGAGTTATATACACAAGACTACACCTCTTTGTACAGTCGCCAATAGGACTTCTAACGGGCTGAATGTATAATAGACAGGTATGCAGTTTGAAGTTCCGCAGTTCATCGAAATCGAAGACAAAATCTTTGGCCCACTCACCTGGCGGCAGTTCTTGTATGTCGGCGGGGGAGGACTGATGGCGGTGGTACTATTTTTGACCACACCGTTTTTTGTGTTTTTCCTCATCGGTCTGCCAATTGGCATCGTGGCTTTTCTGCTCGCTTTTTATCCGGTGAACAACCGTCCGTTCTCACACCTCCTTGAAGCGATGTGGTCTTTCCTCACCCGCACCCGGGTGTACCATTGGCAGCGCAAGCAAGAAGTGGTATATAAAGACGCTACGCCCACATATGATAATCAGAGTAACCCATCTCTCAATGACACCCTGATGGGTAAAAAGGATATCGCTTCACTGGCCCGCCGCCTCGAACTAGACGCGCTCCAAAAAAAGTAATGTATGGCATCTTCCACTTCAGCAACTCAAGACTTCGTCCCTATCCGCGACATCAAAAACGGTATGGTGATTTTGAAAAACGGCCAGCTGTGTAAGGTACTGCTCGCTTCGTCAATCAACTTTGCACTAAAGTCTCGAGATGAGCAGCAGGCGATCTTATTCCAATTCCAAAACTTCCTCAATACGCTTGATTTTTCCTTGCAGATTTATGTCCAGTCACGCCGACTTAATATCGAACCGTACCTCGCCACCCTCAGGTCACTCGAAGATATTCAGTACAGCGACTTAATGCGGGTACAGCTCCGTGAGTATATCGAGTTTATTCGGACTTTCACGACTGAAGTAGACGTGATGAGCAAGAACTTTTTTGTGGTGATTCCGTACACCCCACCAAAGCTCGACTTCAAAAAGAGCTTCACGAGCATATTGTCCCAAGGGCGCGCAGTGGAGACCAACACCCTCGACGAACAACGTCTCCAGCTCGAGCAGCGCCAGACGGTGGTAGAACAGGGTCTCAATCGCATTGGTGTACGCACCATCGCCTTGCGCGATGAGGAGTTGGTCGAACTCTTTTACCATATTTATAATCCAAACGACGCGACCGGTAGCGCTCCAATTCGCCAATAATAATTGTATGGGTATTTTTGATAACTTGAAGCAGAATAAGAAGACGGACGGGGTGGATGTGAGTGATAGTCTCCTCACCCTGACTGACGTAGTGGCGCCATCGGCTATTTCGATTACACCGCGCAATATTAATGTAAGCGGTACCATGGCGCGAGTATTTTATGCGGTATCCTATCCGCGCTACCTCACTGACGGCTGGCTCGAACCAGTCCTCAATATGGAGAAGGAGCTCGATGTTTCGATTGTTATTCACCCCATCAACACCGCCGAAACCCTCAAAAAATTCCAAAAGAAAGTAGCTGAAGTACAGAGTCAGATCAATATGCGAGCTTCGCGTGGGGAAGTGCGTGACCCACAGCTTGAAGCAGCTTATCGTAACCTCGAAGATCTCCGAGACAAACTCCAGCAGGCCGAAGAAAAGCTCTTCGATGTTGGTCTCTATATTGCTATCTATGGCGAAAATGATGCCGCTCTCAACAAAGTGGAAAACGAAATCAAGGGCAGTCTTGATTCGCGGTTAATCTACATCAAACCAGCGCTATTCAAACAAGAGCAGGGGATTCAAAGTATTATCCCGACCGCTACCGATGAACTGCTCGTCCATAGCAAATTCAACTCGTCGCCACTATCGAGTTTCTTTCCGTTTACCTCGTTTGACCTTACTTCGGACAACGGAATTCTCTACGGCATTAACCGCCACAACTCGTCTTTGGTACTGTTTGACCGATTTAGTCTCACGAACTACAACTCAGTTACCTTCGCTACTTCAGGGGCCGGGAAGTCGTACAGTATCAAGCTCGAGATTCTCCGTTCGCTCATGTTCGGGTCAGAGGTGATTGTGATTGACCCAGAGCGTGAGTATGAGTACTTGGCCGAATCAACAGGCGGACGTTTCTTTAATATTTCACTCTCATCGAACCACCACATCAATCCGTTTGACCTGCCACCGCCAGGCGCTGACGAAAATCCCGCTGATGTACTCCGTTCGCAGGTAGTACACCTGATTGGTCTCTTCCGCCTCATGCTCGGCGGTCTGTCTCCAGAAGAAGAAACCGTGGTCGACCTCGCCATCCGTGAGACCTATGCGCTTAAGGACATCACCGAGCAAATCAATTTTGCTGATCTCGAACCGCCACTCCTTTCAGACTTCGAGATGGTGCTCGCCGGTATGAATGGTTCATCATCACTCATTTCTCGACTCCAAAAGTACACCTCGGGTACCTGGTCTGGTTTTATGAACCAGCCAACCAACGTGGACATCAACCAGAAGTTCATCGTGTTTAGTCTTCGCGACATGGAAGATGAACTGAAGACCATTGCGATGTTCATCATTACAAATTACATCTGGGCAGCGATTCGCCGTCGTCTCGTGAAGCGCCTTCTCGTGATCGATGAAGCGTGGTGGATGATGAAAAGTGAAGACACCGCCTCCTTCCTCTTTAGTCTCGCCAAACGTGGACGTAAGTATTACCTCGGCATTGCCACCATCACCCAAGATGTGGACGACTTCCTCCGCTCACCCTACGGAGTACCAATGATTACGAACTCATCATTGCAGTTTTTGATGAAGCAGTCGCCGACCGCGATTGATAATATCCAGCGCACGTTCAATCTCACCGACGAGGAAAAGTATCTTCTCCTTGAATCAGATGTGGGGGAGGGGCTCTTCTTCGTGGGATTAAAGCATGTTGCTATCAAGGTGATTGCCTCATACACCGAGGACCAGATCATCACCTCAGACCCTTCACAGATTCTTAAGATTCAAAACGCGAAGCGGGAGTTGGCCGACAGGGAACTATAATGGTTGTAGTATACTACTGGCATGGCTCAACCCTTACGCAAGGAGACCGCTTCTCCTGTCAGAGACGCAAGAAGTGCGTATATTGGCCACACCAAGAAACGAGCTTTCGCTCCTAATACAAATTACGCTCCTACCTACCCAACTATTTCAGGTGATTTTAACGAACGTTACGAACGTGGCGGCATTAGCAACGTCGTCGCTACACCAAAAAACTCAGGCAATACCCCTGGCAACATGAACTACGCACCGCGCACAATACCAGATCAGATCAGCTCTCCCGATCAAGGTATACAAAACACTCAAAGTACTTACT